>DBQB01000038.1:8794-11039 GCA_002305685.1 Ruminococcaceae bacterium UBA1405 | reverse complement strand
TGCATCCGAAACTGGAACCGATTTTGAAAGTAACCGGCGGCTGCCTGCTCTATCAGGAACAGGTCATGCAGGTCTGCCGCGACCTTGCGGGCTACTCATTCGGACGCGCCGACCTTGTCCGCAAGGCGATGGCCAAAAAAAAGGTGGACATCATGGCGGCGGAACGGAAGATTTTTATATATGGCAAGGATGATTCCGNNACAGTACCTGGCTGCATCAAACTGGGGGTACCTGAAAAGGTCGCGGATAAAATTTTTGATGAGATGGCGTCTTTTGCTGAATACGCCTTCAACAAGGCGCACGCGACCGCCTATTCGATTATTTCCTACCAGACCGCCTATCTCAAATGTCACTATCCGAAAGAATACCTGGCGGCGCTGTTGACCTCGGTGGTCGATTTCACCCGCAAGCTGTCCGAGTACCTGCAAACCTGCAAAAATGAAAAGATACCGCTCTATCCGCCGGATGTCAACCGCAGTTTTGCGGGCTTTGTCACCGAAGGGGACGGTATCCGCTTTGGGCTGAATGCGATCAAGGGGCTGGGTACACCGGTCATCAACCGTCTGGTCGAAGACCGGGAACAAAACGGCCCTTACCGCAGTTTCTTTGACCTCTGCACCCGTTTGCAGGGGCGGGACTTTACCCGCCGGACGGTAGACGGGCTGATCTGGTCAGGTGCGCTGGACAGCTTTGGATACAGCCGCCGCGCGCTGTACACAGCTGCCGACCGGGTGATGGAAGCCGGTCAGCTCAGAGGCAAGAACAACGCCTCCGGTCAGCTCAACCTCTTTTCAGCGATCGAGATGCAGGAACCGGAACCGCGAATCGACCCGCTGGAGGAATACCCGCCTGAACAGAAGCTGGAATTTGAATATGAAACGCTGGGGTTCTACCTGTCGGGGCACCCGTTGGAAAGTTACCAGAAAATTGCCCGCAGGTACCGGATGGATACAGCGTCCAAGCTGCTGCAAGGGGAAGAAGCCGGGATGAAAAACGGCCAGCATGTCCGGCTGCTGGGGCGGATTCTCTCCCGAAAGACGATCAACACCAAGTCGGGAAAACCGATGTGTTTTGCCCAGCTGGAAGATATGACCGACGTCATTGAGCTGGTGATCTTCCCGGAAGTGATGGACCGTGCGGGCTCACTGCTGCAATCCAAAAAGGCGCTGGCAGTCGAGGGAACGCTGTCAATGCAGGAGGAGAAGGACCCGAAGGTCCTTGTCACCCATCTGATGGAAGCGGATTCACTCCCGAAGCTGACGACTTTAAACATCCGTCTCTCCGGTCAGGACGATCCGAAGATTCCCGAACTGATGCAGCTGCTGTCCCGACATCCGGGCAACAATGAAGTACGGTTTTATTTTGCTGATTCAAAAAAGCTGGTGCGTCCGAAAGGGATACAGGGCGTAAAGCTGGATGAAAGCCTGCTCTCCCGTCTGCGGCAGATTGCAGGCAGTGAAAATGTCAATCTTCGCCGGTAACAGGTCCGCTGGCTGGCGCAATTATACTACTGTCAGATGAAAGGATGTTATTTTAAGATGCGCAATGTCACCATCGCTGCGATTCAGATGTCCTGCTCCGGCACCCGGGCAGAAAATATTGAAAAAGCCGTTTCCATGGTACGGAAAGCGGCCCAAATGGGCGGGCAGGTCATCCTGCTGCCCGAGCTGTTTGAAACCTGGTACTTCTGCCAGGAGAAGGACTACGTGCATTATGACCTTGCCCGTCCGCTGATGGAAGACCCGGGCGTCCAGGCGCTCCAGCCGGTTGCAAAGGAGCTCGGGGTTGTCCTGCCGGTCAGCTTTTACGAAGCGGCGCGGAATACGACTTATAATACCGTCGCCATGATCGACGCGGACGGGGAGATTTTAGGGACCTACCGCAAGACCCATATCCCGGATGACCATTTTTATCAGGAAAAGTTTTATTTCACCCCCGGTGATACCGGATTTAAGGTATTCCAGACACGTTTCGGCGCAGTCGGATGCGGCATCTGCTGGGACCAGTGGTTCCCGGAATCGGCGCGGTGCATGGCGATGATGGGGGCTGAGATGCTGCTCTACCCGACCGCCATCGGCAGCGAACCGATTCTTGACTGTGACTCGATGCCCCACTGGCGGCGGTGCATGCAGGGGCATGCAGGCTGCAACCTAATGCCGCTGGCAGCCGCAAACCGGATCGGGCTGGAAAAGGTTACGCCGAATGACAATAACCAGCATCAGTCTTCCAGCCTGACATTTTATGG
>DBQB01000038.1:660-8772 GCA_002305685.1 Ruminococcaceae bacterium UBA1405 | reverse complement strand
TGAGCTGGGGTGTCTTCCGCGACCGCCGCCCCGAAATGTACGGCGAAATTACCAAATAAGCCATCACAATAAAAATCGCCCCTCCGGGCTTTCCACCGTTTACAGTCAATCAGGTGGAAAACCCCGGAGGGGCTTATCTGTTTTTATTGGACAGGCAGCACTCTTTTTGCCGGACGCCGCTTAAATCCGTTTCATGAACAAGCCGTGATGGTTGCAGTACCAATACAGGATTCCATGCCGCCGGCTGAAAAAGCGCACTTCCATATTGCCTTCCGGGTAAAGTTTTACAAGGTCAAACCGTTCCCCGGTGCAGAAGGCCACAAAGGAAATATAGTGTTCTTTAGTCATCGGATGCTGTGCCGAGATGAAATATTCATCCTCAATCTTTTCGAAGTTAACCTGGTGTTCCTCATCCGGCTGCTCTGCCTCCAAAGGCGGCAGCGTAATCCCACAGCAGGAGATCATCGCCGATCCGGTCGCGTGAAGGATGTTGCCGCAAACCGGGCAGACATACAGGTTGGATTTTAACAGGTTTGCGCAGCGGTTGGCGTTGATGATCTGTTCCCCCGACAACAGTTCCGGGATAGAGACCTGCAATACCGCCGCCAGAGGTTCGATCAGCGAAATATCAGGAAATCCTTTTCCGGTCTCCCATTTTGAGATGGCCTTGTCGCTGACGCACAGTTTCTCTGCCAGCTGCTGTTGTGTCAGATGCTTCTTTTCCCGCAATGCTTTGATTGCGGCACCGGTAATGTAATTGTTCATTGTATAAATCTCTCCTTTGCGTATTTTACGATACCATCTTTTTGGACAATCGACAACCTACGCATCGTAGAGTATCCGTCCGTCAACGGACAGTCGGTTTCATTTACTTGGATTCTCCGTTTTTCATAAAGACTCTGACCAGACCGAAAATCCCGACAATCAGACCGATCAGCGAGAATGGCAGGTCACTGATACTGTGAAAAACCAGACGGTTCAGTTCATTTCCGCCTGCACACAGCAAAATTCCGAACAGAATGAGCGCTAAGCCTTGTACCTGTTGATTTGTCATCGTTGATTCTTCTTTCTGAGATGGGTGTGCCATAAACTGTCCACCGGACAGTTTATGGGGGTAACGGGCAAAAATCGTCAGCGGCGTGCCGCCCCACGTATTTTTACCTGACTGCGTAAACCGGAACTGCTGTCCTCGCGATTATTGGAAAAGACCCGCATCGAGCGGGCCTTTTCCAAGGGGAAACCCCTTGCTAGGTTTTCCCCCTTCCCCATCCTGAGCTTGTTTTGGGGAAAAGATTTCGCCCGTTGCGACGGGCGACCAGGNNAAAAGGCTTGACCTAAACTTTTATGTCATGACCGACACCACAGACTGCAAAACACTACCCCGCCGCTCTCCGCATCAGTCAAATCACCGGAAAATAAGCAATAAATATAAAAATGCTCACAGTAAGCCATTGCGTTTATTTTAACCTCATCCGAAAATCCTCATAGCCAAACTTGCGGACGATTTTCAGGCCGTCTTTTTCGGAATAGGTCGCGAGCATCGGAAGCGGCATCCCGTTGAAGGTATTGTTCTTGACAAATGAGTAAATCGCCATATCGGTAAAAACCAGCATCTCGCCTTTTTGCAGCTGATGGTCAAAGGAATAATCCCCGATAATATCACCTGCAAGGCAGGTCGGGCCGCCGAAGCGATAGGTGTATTCCTTTTCCCCAGCTTCCCCGCTGCCGATGATATACGGCCGGTAAGGCATTTCCAGCACGTCCGGCATATGGCAGGCTGCGGAGGTATCCAGGATTGCCAACCGCATCCCGTTTTCCAGCACATCCAGTACCGTGGTCAGCAGGTAACCGGCGTTGAGGGCAACCGCCTCCCCCGGCTCCAGATAGACCTGCACCCCATAACGCTGCTGCATCTGCACAATGCAGCGCTCCAGCAGCGCCACATCATAGCCGGGACGGGTGATATGATGTCCGCCGCCAAAGTTGAGCCATTTCATCCCTTTGAGATACTTGCCAAAACGCTGCTCCACCACCGGCAGGGTACGAGCCAGCACCTCGGCTCCTTGCTCGCACATGGTGTGGAAATGCAGCCCGTCGATCTCCTGCAAAACCTCCGGATGCTGCTCCAGCGCCTTCTCAAACTGGGAGAGGGTGGTTCCCATCCGGGAGTTGGCAAAGCAGGGATTGTAGATATCGGTCTCAATCTCAGAGTATTCCGGGTTGACCCGGATTCCGCAGGAAACGGTATGCCCTGCGGCGCGGGCCGCCCGCACCTTGGGGGCAAACTTGACATACTGGGAGACGGAGTTAAACACAATATGCCCACAATAGCGCAGGATCTCGTCAAACTCATCCTCCCGGTAGGCAGGAGCGTAGATATGCACCTCCTTGCCCATCTCCTCAAAGCCCAGCCGGGCTTCAAAGAGGGAGCTGGAAGTGACGCCGGCCAGATACTTCCCCACCATGGGATAGGTGGAGAAGGCGGAATAGCCCTTTTGTGCCAGCAGGATGCGGCATCCGGTATCGCTCTGCACCTTAGCCAGCAGCTGGAGGTTTTGTTCCAGCAGCTGCTCGTCTATGATATAACAGGGGGAGGGTAACCCCTTGACATCCATCGGTAGTTTCATCATCAATCAGTCCACCAGCTCCGGATCGAAGCTCTCCTTCCAGGGCAGTCCGAATTTGTTAAGGGCATCCATAAAGGGATCGGGATCAAACTCCTCGATGTTATGCACGCCGGGCTTGTTCCACACGCCGGTGGCCAGCATCATGGCGCCGATCATGGCGGGAACGCCGGTGGTGTAGGAGATGGCCTGGGAGCCCACCTCAGCATAGCACTCCTCATGGACACACACGTTATAGAGATAATAGTTCTTGGGTTTGCCGTCCTTCACGCCCTGGAAGATACATCCGATATTGGTCTTACCCTTGGTGCGGGGGCCGAGGGAAGCGGGATCGGGCAGTACCGCTTTGAGGAACTGCAGCGGGACAATCTCCTTGCCCTCAAACAGAATCGGTTTGATAGAGGTCATACCTACGTTTTCCAGGCATTTGAGGTGGGTCAGATAGCTCTGGCCGAAGGTCATGAAGAAGCGGATCCGCTTGATGCCTTTGATGTTCAGCGCCAGCGACTCCAGCTCCTCATGGTGCAGCAGATACATATCCTTGGGGCCAACTTCCGGGAAGTTGTAAACCCGTTTGATCTCCATGGGCTCGGTCTCCACCCAGTGGCCATCCTCCCAGTAGCTGCCCTTGGCGGATACCTCACGGATGTTGATCTCCGGGTTAAAGTTGGTGGCAAAGGGATATCCGTGGTCTCCGGCGTTGCAGTCCAGGATATCGATATAATGGATCTCATCAAAATGATGCTTCATGGCATAGGCGGAAAACACGCCGGTGACGCCGGGGTCAAAACCGGACCCCAGCAGCGCGGTGATACCGGCCTCCTCGAATTTTTTGCGGTAGGCCCACTGCCAGCTGTACTCAAACTTGGCGGTATCCTCCGGCTCATAGTTGGCGGTATCCACATAGTTGGTTTTGGTTGCCAGGCAGGCTTCCATGATGGTCAGATCCTGATAAGGCAGCGCCAGATTGAGCACCACATCGGGGCGGTAGCTCTCGATGAGTTTGACCAGCTCGTCCACATGGTTGGCGTCCACCTGAGCAGTGGAAATTTTGGTTTTGGTTTTTCCTTCCAGCTGCGCCTTGATGGCGTCGCACTTGGAGAGGGTGCGGCTGGCGATACAGATATCGTCAAACACCTCAGAGTTTTGGCAGCATTTGTGGATGGCCACACTGGCCACGCCGCCTGCGCCGATAATCAAAGCTTTTGCCATAAATGATACCTCCATCCATTTATTTCAATGAGGTCGTCAGGCAACCTCTTTTTTGCACAGATACAGATACGGAGAGATTGCTTATCCCTCCCGCTGCACCTGTTCCAGCAGTTCCTTCACATAGGTGGGAAGGGCAAAGGCCCCCTGGTGCAGCTCGGTGTTGTAGTATCTGGTGTATAACCCCAGGCTGTTCCACCGCTGCGCCTGCAGATCCTTCACCGGGTCCAGCCCCTTGGAGGCAAAGCCAAACAGCCAGTGCCCGGAGGGATAGGTGGGAATATGAGCCTGATATACCCGGCTTACCGGGAAAAAGGCACGGATTCTGCTGTGCGCCCGCTGCATCGCCTGGGCGTCCTGGGCATAGAAGGGACTTTCATGCTGGTTGACCAGAATGCCCTTCTCGGTCAGCGCCTTATAGCAGTTTCCATAAAACTCTTTGGTGAAAAGCCCTTCCCCGGGCCCAAAGGGATCGGTAGAATCCACGATGATCAGGTCATACCGGTTCTCCTGGAACCGGACATAGCGCAGGCCGTCCTCAAAATGCAGATGCAGTCTGGGGTCGCCAAATCCGCTGGCCACCTTGGGCAGATAGGATTTGCAGACATCCACCACCATCTGGTCAATCTCCACCATATCGATCTGTTCAATCCCGGGATACCGCACCAGCTCCCGCACAGCGCCTCCATCCCCGGCCCCGATGAGCAGCACCCGCCGGATATCGGGGTTGACCGCCATGGGAACATGAACAATCATATCATGATAGATAAACTCATCCTTCTCGGTGACCATAATAAACCCGTCCAGCGTCAGCACCCTGCCAAATTCCGGGGTTTCCAGCACATCGATGCGCTGGAAATGGCTTTTGCCGGAATACAGCTGCCGGTCCACCTTCATGGAAAACTGCACATCCTTCGAGTGGTTTTCCGTATACCACAGTTCCATGGGTTTCCTTCCTTTCCAATCCAAAACTCGCGTCCAAATGCTGTTTTAAGCCAAAACGTTGATATGCTCGATGGTGGGATCCTCGGTTCCCGTCATAAAACAGCCCTTTTCCTTGGCGTAGAGGATATAATCCAATATCTCCTGGGTGATATATTCCCCCGGCGCCAGGATGGGGATTCCCGGCGGATAGCACATCACGAACTCGCTGCACACCTGCCCGGTGCTCTCCCGGATGGGCAGAGAGCGTTTTTCCCCGTAGAATGCCTGTTGAGGGGTCATGCGCACCTGAGGGTTGATGTATTCGTGATCGAACATACCGGTGCGGTCCTTGGAAAACCGGCGTTTGATTTCCGAGAGGGCCGAACAGAGCCGCTCCAGATCCAGCCGGCGGTCCCCCACCGAGATGTAGGCCAGGATGTTGCCGATATCGCCGAATTCAATCTGGATATCAAACTCATCCCGCAAAATATCGTAAACCTCAATCCCCGCCAGACCGATGTCCAGCGTATAGACGGAAAGTTTGGTGATATCAAAATCAAAGATATCGTCCCCGTTGACCAGCTCCCGGGAATAGGCGTAGTATCCGCCGATCCGGTTGATCTCCTCACGGGTATACTGGGCCATATCGCAAACGGTGCGAAAGATGCTTTTCCCATGCAGCGCCAGGTTCCGGCGGCTGATATCCAGGGAGGACATCAGCAGATAGGAGCCGCTGGTGGTCTGGGTGAGATTGATGATCTGCCGCACATAGCCGGGGCTGACCTGGTTATTCACCAGCAGGAAGGAGCTTTGGGTCAGGGAACCGCCGGATTTATGCATACTTACCGAGGCCATATCCGCTCCCGCGTCCATGGCGGAAACCGGCATATTCTCCCCGAAATAGAAATGGGTTCCGTGGGCTTCGTCCGCCAGCACCAGCATCCCCCGGTCATGGGCCAACCGTACAATCTCCCGCAGATTGGAACAGATTCCGTAATAGGTGGGATTGTTGACCAGCACCGCCTTGGCGTCGGGGTTTTCGTCCATGGCCTTCACCACATCGTTTACCGACATTCCCAGCGGGATACCCAGACGCTGATCCACGCCGGGATTGACATACACCGGCGTGGCCCCGGACAGGATCAGGGCGTTGATGGCGCTGCGGTGAACGTTGCGGGGCATAATGATCTTCTCTCCCCGCTTGCAGGCGGCCATCACCATCGACTGTACCGCCGAGGTGGTGCCGTTGACCATGAAAAAGGCGTGTTTGGCATGAAAGGCGTCGGCCGCCAGCCGTTCCGCCCGGGCAATCACCGAGACCGGATGACAAAGGTTGTCCAGCATCTTCATGGAATTGACATCCACTGAAAGGCACTGCTGCCCCAGGAATTCGGTCAACTCCTTATTTCCTCTGCCTCTTTTATGGCCGGGAACGTCAAACGGGACAATCCGCGCTTCCCGCAGCCGGTTCAGAGCCTCCATAATGGGAGCTTCCCTCTGGTTTCGCTCCATCATACTTCATCCCTTTCGTAAATGTTGGACCCGCTGAATATCTCAATCATCTCGCGCCGAAGGCTTTCGGTGATCCGAAGCCGTTCCTTGGGCGGAAGCTCATAGACATCGGTGCGAAACAGATAATTTTGCAGTTCGATTTCCCCGATGAGCAGCTTGGTGTGAAACAGGTTGGCCTGCTGCACATTGATATCGATGGCGTCGTACCGTTTGAGGATCTGGGGATCGATGTAATCCTGAATGGTGGACATGGGGTGGTCCATAAAGAGTTTCCTGCCCCCCTCATCCCGGGTAAATCCCCGAACCTTGTAATCGATGGTGACAATATCCGAATCAAAGCTTTGGGCCAGCAGATTGAGGGCGGCCAGCGGCGAGGTTTCACCGCAGGTGGAAACCTCCACATCCACACGGAAGGTAGCGATGGCGCTGTCGGGGTGATATTCCGGATAGGTGTGCACCGTCACATGGCTTTTGTCCAGATGGCCCACCACCGTATCCCGAAGCACGCCAAGATTGCAGGAAGGGTCAATCTTATCCTCCGACAGATTTCTGGAGGTGATGAGCATGGTAACGCTGGAACCTTGCGGGTCATAGTCCTGCTTGCTGATGCTGAGGATACGCGCCCCAATCATATCGGTAACCTGGCGAAGAATATCGGTCAGCCGCTGGGAATTATACTGCTCCACAATATAGGCGATATATTCCTGCAATTCCCGGGCGCTTTTGGCATAGCAGACATCATATATATTAAAACTGAGGGTTTTGGTCAGATTGTTAAACCCATAAAGCCGCAATTTGTTTTCCGTGGTTCCCACCGCCTTTCCTCCGCAGAACGGTAAAATTCTTGAATAATCCGTGTAAATCTGCGTTTACGGGGATTATTTTGGGTTATTTCCAACAAGCATCAGGTTTCCTTTGAATTTCATTGATTTCTACTGTTTTCCATCAAATCCACTATATTATATAATAACTGCCCCATATGTCAAGGTCTGCAAAAAGATATGTGTTTTTACACAGAATTGTATGATATATCTTAGATAACATCTACAATCTCCTTTCTCTCGGCCTTCACATTCGGTTGACACTTTTCCCCGCCTTGCGTATACTGAAAACAACATACGCCCGAAAGGAGAGACAACCATGCTGATTGTACCTTTGGAAACGCCGCGGCTTGTGCTGCGCCGGTTCTCCCAAGAGGATCTGAAGGACTTTTTTTCCTACGCCTGTCATCCCCAGGTGGGGCCCTGCGCCGGATGGAAACCCCATTTTTCCATCTCTGAGAGCCGTCAGATCCTAAAATCCTTCATCGAGCGGGACGAAGTATGGGCCATCACCCTCAAATCCACCGGCGCCCTCATCGGCTCCATCGGGCTGCACAAGGATGACGGGCGCAGCGTCAGTGTCAAGCGGGTCCGTTCCATGGGATATGCCCTCAGCGCAGCCCACTGGGGCAACGGGTATGCCACCGAGGCAGCGCGGCGGGTGCTGCGGTATGTGTTTTCCGAGATGGAAAACCCGCCGGAGATGATCTCGATCTGCCATAAGGATTTTAATACCCGCTCCCGCCGGGTCATCAACAAATGCGGCTTTAAATTTGAAGGGGTGATCCGCAAAGCCTATGAGGACCCCTGGTTTGGGGTCACCGACCGTTGGAGCTATTCGATGACGGGAAGGGAATGGCTGCAAACCGTTTCCGCCGATCAGCAGTCCCTGTAACTGCCCTGATCCTGATCCCTGATATAAAAAAAGCTGGGCCCGTTGCAAAATGGCCCATAAAATGAGCGAGATTTGGAGCCCAAAAGGGTTTCCAAATCTCGCTTGTTGCTTTATTCTTAGTTTGTGA
>DBQB01000038.1:320-592 GCA_002305685.1 Ruminococcaceae bacterium UBA1405 | reverse complement strand
CTTCCAAAGGGAGAAAATCGGCGGTGGATCCACGGGTGTTGTTCAAGGTATTGGTACACGGCTATCTGTGCGGGATCTACTCCAGCCGGAAACTGGAGGAGGCCTGTCAGTACCGGATAGACTTCAGATGGCTGTTGGAGGACCGAAAAGCTCCGGATCACAGCACCCTGGCACGGTTTCGCACGGGGCGGTGCAAAGAAGCGATAGAGGATCTGTTCTACCAGTTTGTCCGGAAGCTGGAGGAAACAGGGGAAACAGATCACAAAGCGGTG
>DBQB01000038.1:0-205 GCA_002305685.1 Ruminococcaceae bacterium UBA1405 | reverse complement strand
CAGTGGCAAGGGGAAGCGCAAAAGACCGGCACAGCGGGAGTATGAGGAGAAGCAGGCCCTTCTGGAGCGGTGGGAGCGGTATGAAGAAATGCTCTCCACCATGGGAGAAGGGCGTAACAGCTACTCCAAAACCGACCCGGATGCCACCTTCATGCGCCTGAAAGAGGACCACATGAGAAATGGCCAGCTCAAGCCGGGATATAAT
>DBQB01000040.1 GCA_002305685.1 Ruminococcaceae bacterium UBA1405 | reverse complement strand
CCAGCAGCCTGCATATCAGCAGCAGCCCCAGCAGTCTGCATACCAGCAGCCATCGCAGCAACCTGCATATCAACAGCCGTATAACCAGTCGCAAACGCCTGCCACGCAGTCGATTTATCAACAGACGGGGTTGGGCGGCACTCTCACCGATACCCAGATGAAAAAAGGAATGGCGGTATTGGCATATTTCGGAATTCTGGTTCTGATTCCCATGTTTGCCGCGAAGCAGGATCCTTTTGCCAGATATCACGCCAACCAGGGTCTTGTCCTGTTCATTCTTACAATGATTTCCAGTGTGTTGTCCAACGTATTGACCAGTATTTTGATAGAAATCAGCCCTGTCCTGACCCTGGTAGTTTCCGGACTTTTTGGAATCCTCACCCTGATCTTCTGTATTTTTGCACTTGTGGGGATCATCCATGCGGTAAAGGGTCAGACCAAGCCTCTACCGCTTATCGGTGGGATTAAGCTTTTGAAGTAACCAAACCGACAATACGCATGGCAGACTAGCCACAAGTAACGGATGAATTTTAAGGGGATGCTTACCTCTTTGGCGTGGAGCATCCCCTTTTTCTCCGCCAGCCATGCGACTTGATGGAAAGGGGATCACTATGAAAAAAATCATCCTCACATTGACGCTGCTTGTCCTGTTTGCGGGATGTGACGCAGCAAATTTGATGGGACCAAAACAAGGAGATAACAGTTTGTCTGGCAGTACTTCAGCATCGGTTTCTATGAGCAGGTCGGAATCCAGTCCGTCGGAAAAAGCCAGTTTTTCTTCAAACACACCGGCGAAGTCCTCCGCCTCAGCATCCTCTGAGTCCTCCGTCCCGGCCTCTTCCCAGTCTTCTGCTCCCGCTTCTTCCCAAACGATGGAGAAACCGGAAAGTGAACAGGAAGTATACGATACCGCCAAGGCGTTAAAAGTGGAATCGGTGGACGGTGGAATAAAGGTGACTTTTGAACAGCTGCCGCAGACAGCCCAGGATTTGCAGGCGTTACTGACGGTTTATCCGCAAAGTGACGCCCGTAACGTAGGCGCTTTCTTCGTTGCCTCTCTGGTGCGTTATGTGGACTCCGTCGATGACGGACTTGCAATGATTGATCTGCTGCGTGGACCGCGGCCGATGAATGATATGGACAAGGATTTTCTGAAAGATCGCCTGCGGGAGAAATCCTATCTTCCCAGCGCATATTTCGAGGGAGCAACCCCGGAAAATGACTATACGCCCGATACCCCCTGGACCTTGCTGATCTATGATGATCCCACGAAGGCGGAAGAAGGCTATCTTTATATTCAGGTGGCTACTACTGGTGCGGACAGCAGACGGCGTATCACCCTGCGGGAAAAGGATGGCCAGTATTTCCTTTGGGAATATTCCAATGTGCTCACCGGTATCCGGCTGCCTGCATCCCAGGATCCGTGGCTCTGAGGAGGAATGATCATGGAGAAAAGATGGATGAGCGGGCCGCTCTCACTCTTGCTGGTTCTGTTGTTATTTTCCGGCTGCAGTGCCCTGGAGGCTTTGGAACAGCTGAAGGAGCAGGGTGGCTCTGGAAACTCTGACAGCAGCGTGAGCGAATCTGTTCCTATTCCTTCTTCCGGCAGCGAGGCGTCTCCCGCTCCGGAATCGGCTCCCGCGCCTTCTTCCGGCAGCGAGGAAGTCTCCGCTCAGGAACAAGCGCCCTCTTCCGACAGTGAAATCCCTGCCTGCCCGGAGTATGTATGGATGACAGAAGAGGAAGATACCGCCCTGCTGGCGCTGCGGGATGAAATCACCCGAAGCGGGAACCTGGTGGGCATCGCCTATATGGGTTATGTGGACAGCGAGAGCGGCGAGGTAGACCTGCGGGATTACGTCGCCCACAGCGAGCTTGGGAATCAGTATCCCTTCCTCAACACGGCGTGGCTCTGGATAGGCGAAGGAGATGAGCTGTATGCCATTGTGCCGGGCAGTGAAAACGTGACGATCACGCTGTTCTCGGCCGACATGACTCAATCCGGCGAATATATGGTGGACAGGAGCATGCCTATTGAAGGGTTCCCCGGCGAGGTGCAACTTGTGAAGTGCAACGTCAGCGATCTTTACTCCAATGTGCTGGTCAGCGTCACCGACGGTAACGAAACCATTGAGGTATATCCGGGCCTTTCCATGGAAGACGGCCGTCTGGCGAGGGACCCCGGGGTGTACGACTTCTCGATCTACGAGACCGAGATCGGAGAAGCCGAGGTGCAGGACGCGTTCGATCAGCTGCTGCAGACCGAAGAGATCCAGATGGCGATGCAGCAGGGGATGAGCCTGATGTATACCGACACTACGGAGATGATCAACGGTCAGGTGTGCCTGGTCTTTGCCCTTGGTACCGATCACGATGAGTACTTCGTCAGAGAGGCCTATTATGCCGTGGGCGGCGGCCTCATCTATGCCTTTGACGGCATCTATGGCGTCTGGACGGCGCTCGGGGTCGGGTGAGACAAAGGGGGAGGCAGCGGAACAGAAACCCTGCTCTGCCGGCGCACTCTGGAAGACAGACGGCCCCATAATGTTTCAGTATGTTGATTGGAGGTGTTGCTATGAGCGACTATTGGGAACAGCGGAAACGAAAGGAACGCAGGGAAGATTGGTTCATCACCATCCTCGGACTGGTGGTGGGTATCGGTCTGGTTGTGGCTGGAATCATCGGGATTGTGACCAGCCTGATTGCCGCCGACGATTATGAGAACAGGACGGATACCCTGACAGTTGATGCTGTGATTGAGAAGCTGTCGACCAGCGATGAAAAACACGATGCCAAGGGTATCTATGAATTTAAAAACGAGAGCGAGCGTCTGATCAAAAGAAGCTACCGGATGAAGGTTTCGTTCGTGGTTGATGGAAAGACCTATAAGGGAAACTATGAGCTGGTTGCCTATGCAGATGATCCTGAAAGAAAACAGGCCTACGATCAGCTGGAAAAGGGCGATACCATTCAGATTGAGGTTTACAGGAGCAGAGATGGGGATTACAAGATAGAGCCGGACCTCAATCCCATTGGTTTTCTCATTTACTGCGGGGTGATCCCTGTGGGCCTCGTTGTCACCGCAGCGATGGTTTACGACATATACAGCAAAAGGCCGGGCGCGCCGCAAAAAGAACCGGATAAAAAACAAAAACGCAAAAGGAATTGATCGGTCAGACAGGAAGGTGCTCTATGAATGTGTCAGAAGCGTTCCTAATAGCGGCGGCGGTTGCCATCCTCTACTTCTTCTCCATTGGGGAGAAGGTCATCCATGTCGACCTTTCCGGCCTGCTGCCGAAAAACTTCAAGAGGGCAAAGCGCAGGCGGCTGCTGGCGAAATGCGATACGCCCCTGCAGGGGAAAAAGCTGCACGGTGAGATTCGCAAGGCGTTTGAGAAGGTGATGATCCCGCTGTGGAAGTCGGATAAGCGGCTGCTGCCCGCCAGAATGGACCGGAATTTCCGCAGGAAGATCGAGCGGCAGATGGACAGCCTCAGCCGGCAGGACCTTTGCCAGGAGATCCGGGTGACCGATGTTGTGCCGCTGCCCCAAAATGGCTTCAAACGGTGGAGCGATGACGGCAGGGAGTGGCGGGAGTCCATCCTGCAGTGCAGTGTGCTGGAACGCTTTGTCTCAACGGTAAGCGGCAGGCCGATCCAGGAGATCTATCGCAAAAACGCCTTTCTCCGGATCCTTCAGTCCCGGCATGTCCGCAATTCCGACCGCACCCAGAAAAAGGAAAATTACTACGCGGACAGCGTAACCATCAACTGCCCCTCCTGCGGCGCGCAGGTGACGCTTGACAGCCAGCAGACGGTTTGCCCGTACTGCGGCGGCGTGCTGCAAAGCGACTTCTACGATTGGCAGACCGAAGCCTTTGAGATCTACGAGCAGATCGGGACCAATCTGCGCAATGCACTGCTGCTGTTGGCGTCGGCGGCGATCCTGTTTGTCTGTGTGTTCTTTTGCCTCTGGCTCATCAGGAATACCATGGTCTCCCTGGCGGCGGGTGTGGGCGCTGCCGTCCTGGTGGTAGCGGCGATCCTGGCGATTGCCGCTTACCGGACCATGGGGCAGGAGAAGCTGGTGGGAGCCATTGTCCGCTATTCCGAAAACTATCTGCGCTCTTGTATCATTGAGGCGCTGGATCAGGAAGCACACAGCAGCGACCTGATGGATTACAGTGTCGGTACGATCCTTTTGAAGAAGGTGGTCAATACGGAAGAAACCACCACGATAACGGTCAAAGTATACATCAGCGAAACCTATCTTCCCAGTGGGGACAAACCGTATACCAAAAAACACAGGAGGACGCTTACCCTGCAAAGGGCGCGGTATCCCGAAAGAAGAAAAGGGGACGGCAGATTTTTCGTCGAAAAGGAGTGCCCGTCCTGTGGCGCCAACTTTATACCGGACGTAAACCACTGCTGTTCCTTCTGCGGTTACGGTTTGCAGGTCGTGAATTCTAAATGGATCGTGCAAGCGGTTGGCAAGTAAGAGGCAGCTCCGGCATAAAGCAGTTGGGAAAAACCTATGGACGAGGAAACAGACAGCCGCTTACTCCGGATGTCCGCCGCAGCCTTGAGAAGGGAGTTATCGATGAAGAAAGCTGGATAGGTGGATGGCTCACGATATGGGAAGAAAATCCGCATTAAGTCGACGGAACAGGCGTAAAGTGCTTATGAAAACAGCTTGAAGCTACACATAATTAAAAAATCTAAATAATGACGAGATGAGAAAAAGACCGCCTTGTTTTTTGACACCACATTCCTATTGAATCATGCAAAAAACTCTGATATAATAAAGCCATCGAGAACATTTGTTCTTTTACGGTGTGCTTTGTCTTTGCAGATGCATTGAAAGGAGGGTGTTTCATGAGAAATTTTCTTTCCAAAAAAGAAGCGGATGAATTAGGCGACGCTTTAGTTCAACAATATATTGGGAATCACAAGGAATTTCCTCTATTTGTGGACATTGATGGCTTCACAACGGGTTTTCTGCGGTGCCAGGTTCTGTATGAGACTTTTGCGGAAGACGATATGGACAAGATCGGTTTTTCCAGCGATGGGATTACTCCCCTGTCTGTTCATCGGGAAGGAAAAACAGTGCAGGTGGTTTTTCCCCGCAACACAATTGTTCTGGAAAAAAGACTGCTTGGGCCAAGTGAGCAATTTCGCAGGAGATTTACACTGGCTCATGAGGCAGGACATATGATTGCGGCAAAGATTGATCCGGAACAGACAACAGGATTCCAACGAGTCTATGATGGGGAAAGGCTTTATACCGCTGAGGAGCTGCGGGCTCGATTTGCCATAGGTGAATGGCAGGCCAACACGATGGCGGCTTCCCTTCTGATGCCAACATTCCTTATGAAGTCACTGCTTCAAAAATACAATAATGGGCAGAATATCCTGGTGTATGGAAACAGCGTGTTTGCACCAAGGGAAAAATCCATTTTGCAGAAAATGTCTGATACACTGGGAGTTTCTTATACTGCCCTGGTAATCCGCCTGCGAGATTTGAGTGCCCTTGACTTTCACCCCATCGAGGAATATGTGGCGAAAGAATTCCGATTGGGAAGCGAGGTGCAATGAGTTCTTTAAGCCATGCAAATCCAAAGAAAAGGAGGCACTGGCCCTTCTTTCTGCGCGGGAAGCGGACAACCTGGCAGAGCGCGTGCTGCGATGTCCGGTTTGCGGATATAAAATTGGAGTGGCCTATTCTGATTCCGCAGGACACATCCGAACCAAATGCCAAAAGTGTAAACATGTCTGGGTGCTGAATATGGCGTATTTCCGTCGGCAGAGACGGAGATACCAGAAAGACAACTGTAAAAATTAATAGTTATTGACTCAAATCGAGCAAGCGGAGACGGTCCATGCGACTGTAGACTACCAAGCGCCGTGTGAGGTCAGATGTCAGAATTATTTTCTGGCGTCTGATTTCTGCGGCGCTTTTTTGCTGCCCAATTTTTGCCTTGCACGGTGATGAGAGTCCTTTTCCGGCTTGTTCGGGAAAGGAACCTTCATGTATTTGCAAGGCTGGCAGGCCGCTATCGCGGCTTATCCCTGACCCCCGGCTCAGATCGACCATCCATCATCTGAACCAGGAGGAAAGGGCTATGGAAGAAAGAAAATACTATATCCGAGTTTCCGGGAACCTTGTGGAAGTATCCAAGGAAGTCTATCTTGTCTACTACCGTATGAGAAGACGGGAGCGTTTTCTCCAGGAAAAAGAAAGAAAAGGAAATACATTTCACTTCAGCGCACTGGATACGGAGGACAGATTGGGCGAGGAGACGATTCCCGATTTGCTTTCTCCAAGTGTGGAATCGAATGTTGAGGAACGAATGACAAATGAGAAGCTCAATGAGGGTATCAATAATCTTCCTCCGGATGAAGCTGATCTGATCCATTCTATTTATTTTGAAAAGATGAGTGAACGTGCATACGCGCAAAAAGTGGGTAAAGCACCCATGACAATTCACAATCGAAAGGTCAGAATCTTGTCTAAATTGCTGAAAATGATCAAAGAGTAAAAAAAGTTTGGTGCAAACGCCCTCTGAAACTGGATAAGTGGTGAAGGGTTTTTAGAAGCCCCGCCTGAACTTTGAAAATTGAATACCCAGCAGACTGAATCACATCAGCGGACCGGCCCTGAGAGGGGACAAGCGATGCGGAGGATGCGCCAAGACCCGCCTGTGCAGGTACCCTGCATCAAAGACGGCCAAAGAAGGCGGCGAGCGGTTCCCATCTATCCCAAAGCAGCACTGGCAAGCTGTTTCGCCATGACCCGATCCGCCTACAATGGTACCCCTGCCCAGCCACAGACACAACCAATGGGGGCAGCCCGGAGAGATCCTCGGGGGGGGGTGAGATTCCCGGAGTGTGCCGCCAGGCACAGTTCAGTCACTGCCCACCGCTTGGGGGACGGGTAATAATACCAGGTGTTTGAATAGATCATAAAACCGGACCGGTTCACTTTTTTCAGCATGAAAACACGACAACAATGACCGGTCCGGATACATAACCCAAAAGGAGAAAATCGCCTTATGAATAGACCGCAGAGAATTATTCATCGCGGAGAACTCTATTACGCAGATCTGAATCCGGTGGTTGGCTCAGAACAGGGCGGTATCCGTCCAGTTCTGATTCTGCAGAACGAGGTGGGAAACTGGTTCAGCCCCACCGTAATTGTCGCCGCGGTCACTGCCAAAAGCAGAAAAGGCTGTTTACCGACCCATGTACTGGTTGGAACAGACAGCGGCCTACGGAAGTTCTCTATTATTCTTACGGAACAGGTAAGAACAATAGACAAATCCCGGTTGATGGACCGGATAGGAGTGCTCTCCCCAGAGAATCAAAAACAGGTAGACCGGGCATTGCTTGTAAGCTTCGCCCTTTCACAAAAGATAAAGGAGGATCAGGAATGGACGCAAAAGGAATCATCAATTACTACGGAATGCTCCGAATTCTAAAAGCGCTGGAGGGCCATGGCTTTACCCAGAAGGAACTGAAAAGGATCACTGCTCATCTGGAACTGGAAGTGGAGAGAGGGTTATTCTGCTCTCAGTCGAAACAAGCAGCATAAGACGCCTTATCTTCGCAAAATTAAAAGAGGAATCTTTGTAAGTTTTTTTACCCGATTTGATATAGCTATATGAGAAAGAGTGTGGTATGTTGTATTGCTGACAGGAGGTGAGAATCATGGGGAAAGGGCCGGTGACAGAGGGCAGTTTAGCCAGAAAACAGGTCATCGTCATCGAGGCGGATAAGGCACCCCGCCCTCAAAAACTGCGAGTGGCTGCCTACGCCCGGGTGAGTTCCGACTCCGACGACCAGCTGAACTCTTTCCTGGCCCAGACAAGATATTACACCACCTATATCACCTCCCATGAAGAATGGACCTTTGTGGATCTCTATGCCGACGAGGGGATCACCGGAACATCCGCCGAAAAGCGCACCGAGTTTCAGCGGCTGATCACCGACTGTAAGCGAGGGCGCATTGACCGGATACTTTGCAAATCTATCTCCCGCTTCGCCCGAAACACTATCGATTGCCTGGAGACCATCCGGAAACTGAAGGAGCTGGGTGTCGGGGTCTATTTCGAGGAGCAGAACATCGACACCGCCCAGATGAGTGGAGAACTCCTGACCACCATTTTTGCAGCTATCTCCCAAAAAGAGAGCGAAAGCATCTCTGAAAACATGAAGTGGAGTTATCAGCGCCGGATGGAGAGCGGGGGATATATTCCCTCTTCACTACCTTATGGATACGAGCTTTGCAATGGGAAAATTCAACTCAATCCATCACAATCAGCTATTGTCCGTCGTATTTTCCAAGAGTATCTTTCTGGGGACAATATGAGAGTCATTATTGAACGTCTCAATGCGGATAACATTCCTGTAAAATCCGCAGATCCTGAACAAAAGTGGACAATAAATTCTCTTTCGTATATTCTTTCTAACGAAAAATATATCGGAGATTCGCTGTGGCAAAAAACTTATCGGACCGATACATTTCCCAGAATAAGGCACATTAACCGTGGCGAGCAACCGCAATATTATGCAGAACAGACACATCCTCCTATTATTTCAAAAGAAATGTTCCAACAAGTTCAGCAGCTTAAACAGCATCGTCTGCAGAAAAATGGGTCACGAATAGGCCCAATAACACCACTACACAAAAAATTATATTGTGGTATATGTGGTGGGGGGTTTCGTAGGAAAAACTGTCGAAATATTACCTATTGGTCTTGTGTTAGTCATGAGCAAAACCAATCAAATTGTCCTATTACCCAAATTCCTGAGCGGGAGATACAGGCTGCCTTCCTTCGGGCCTACCACCGTCTGCGGATGAATGGAATTCCAGTCTTAAAACAATTGGCAGCCAACCTGCGGAAAATCCGGGAGCAGCGGTTTCTCTGGCGGGTGGATATTGTAGAGCTCAACAAACAAATAGGCAGCCTGATGGATCAGAATCGAATGTTGGCCGAAATGCAAAAGCATGGCCTCCTCGATTCTGATCTTTTTTTATCCCAGACAAACGGGATCGCTCAAAAACTCCGGGAAGCCCAGGCTCAAAAAGAAAGGCTGCTGGGAGAGAACGAAGACCAGACGCTGGAACAGACCAAGGAACTGCTGGAATCATTATCTTCCATGCCGGAATTCCTTCCCGATTTTGACGAAGGGATCTTCACGGAATTAGTAGAACAAATCACGGTGGAAAGCAACACATCCCTCTGTTTCTGCCTGAAGAATGGAATAAAACTTCGGGAAACGATTGAAAGGTCGGTGCGCAGATGAAAAACCGGAAACTTCCATTCGGCTATGAGATGCGAATGGGAAAAATGTGTCTCAAAGAACGAGAGGCTGAGTTGGTAAAACTGATTTTTCAAAGGTACAGTGAAGGCATTTCCTATAATCAGATTGTCACCATTCTCAGCAATCAGCCCATCCCATACCGGGAAACTGGCCAGTCCTGGAACAAAAACATGGTGGCGCGTATCCTGCAGGATGAACGATATACCGGCACAACAGAGTTTCCTCTGGTAGTCGATCCGGATCTCTTCCAGGAAGTCCAGCAGAAACGGCCTCTAACCGGAGGGTCATCAAGAAATGCCAAGGAGATGCGCCAACTGCGGGAATTGGTAGTCTGCGCCAGCTGCGGCAGCCGTCTGACTAAAAACCTACACGATAACTGGTCCTGCCTGAAGTGCGGCGCCCCCTCCGTCAAGCTGCGGGATCAGGCATTGCTGGAAAGTATCCAAAGCCTGCTGCTCCCCCTGGCACGGGAACCGGGTCAGGTTGTGGAACCTCCTTGGCAGCCCAGGGCTCACCGGGATCTGGAAGCACAGCTGGAGCAGCTGTTAAGTCAGCCAGGGCAAGATGAAGAACGAGCCAAAGAACTCGCCCTGGCCTTGGCTGAGGCGCAGCTGGCAGATATTGATTCGAAACGGTATGAAACCTTCCGAATCCGGTCTTTGCTGAAGGAGCAAGGAGAACAGCCAATGAAGACAGATCTGATCCGGATGATTGTAAAGACGGTATACCTGCATCCGGACAGATCTCTAAGCCTAAAACTAAAAAATGGACAGGCCATAGAAAGGGGTAATCAATCATGACTGAAACCGTACCAAAGCTTATCGTCATCCCAGCCAATCCGGAACTTGCCCGGAAAAAAGCTGTCCGGAGGCAACTTCGTGTGGCTGCCTACTGCCGGGTATCCACAGACTCAGAAGAACAGATGACCAGCTACGAGGCCCAGAAGACTTACTATACCGATAAAATTATGCAGAATCCCCAGTGGAGTATGGCCGGGATCTTTGCGGACGAGGGGATCACAGGTACCTCTGCTGAAAAGAGACCAGAGTTTCTTCAGATGATTCGCCTGTGCCGAAAACGGAAGATCGATCTTATACTGGTTAAGTCCATCTCCCGCTTCGCCCGCAACACAGTGGATTGCCTCCACTATATCCGGGCACTGAAGGAGATGGGCATCGCAGTGATCTTCGAGAAGGAAAATATCAACACCCTGGACAGTGAAGGAGAAATGCTTATCACACTTCTGGGGGCCTTTGCGCAGGCAGAGAGCGAATCCATCAGTCAGAATGTCCGCTGGGGGATTCGCCAAGCCATGCGGGAAGGGCGCGTATCGCTCCGCTGCAAGCAACTCTATGGTTTCACCGAAGATGAAAATGGCCAGCCTCAAGTACTTCCGGACGAGGCGGAAGTAGTCCGCCGGATCTATAAAAGCTTCCTGCGGGGGCAGAGCATCCGGATGATCAAGGGATGGCTGGACGCGGAAGGGATTGCTCCACGCAAGGGTAAGGAATGGTCGCTCTCCTCCATTGAGAATATTCTGAAAAATGAAAAATACTGCGGGGATGTGCTGCTGCAAAAGACATTTATCAGCGACTGCATCAGCCGGAAGGTCATCAAGAATGTGGGGCAGCTTCCCATGTACCTCATTGAGAACCACCATGAAGGAATCGTCAGCCGGGAAACCTATCAAGCGGTTCAGGCCGAGTTCGCACGCCGCGGTTCCCGCCGCTCTCCCAACAAGCGGGCAGCCGCTACCGGGCTATCCAGTTATACCTCCCGGTACGCCCTCAGTGACCGGCTTGTCTGCGAGGAATGCGGGACCCTCTACCGCCGCTGTACCTGGGTCCGCAAAGGCGGAAAAAAGATCGTCTGGCGGTGCAGCAGCCGATTGGACTACGGCAGCAGGTACTGCAAGCATTCTCCCACTATGGAGGAGGGGGCGCTTCAGAGAGCAATCATGGCAGCGGTCAATTCGATGATGGAGGACAAAACCCGCCTGGTTGCCGTCATCTCCGACGCTATCCGGTCAGGACTCGCACCGGATGCCACAGGATCTTTGACACCGGCAGTTATCGACAAAGAACTGACCCGGTTGGATCAAGAGTTCCAGGAACTGCTCCAATATGCCGCAGAGAATGGCGGGTACATGGACTATGCGGAAAAGTTTAAAGCGATCAGTGAACGGATGGGGGCTCTGCGGGAACAAAAAGCATTGATACTGGAGGCGCAACAGGCTGATCTGGCAGTAAATGGCCGGATTCAGCAGGCAGAGGAACTGCTGAATTCGGCATCACCGGAGATTACAGAATGGGATGAAGAACTGATCCGCCAGGCAGTGGAAACAGTAAAGGTGCTGTCGGATCACGAGATCCTGGTCTGCCTGCGGGGCGGCATAGAGATCCGGCAGGAAGTGATATAATACTACATAGGGGGGATCACAATGATTTATGCTACCGGGGATACCCATGGCACATTTGAACGCTTTCGGGAAGCATATTTCCCCGAGCAAGCAACTATGACGAAGGATGATTATGTAATCATCTGCGGAGATTTTGGCGGAGTTTGGGATGGAGGCAAACAGGAAAACAAACGGTTGGATTGGCTGGAACAGCTTCCCTTTACGGTCTTGTTCGTTTCCGGCAACCATGAAAACTTTGACCTTCTGGCAGAATACCCGGCAGAGGACTGGAACGGTGGAAAGGTACAGCGTATTCGTCCCCATGTAATCCATCTCCTGCGAAGCCAGGTGTTCCAGCTGCAGGGACACAGCTTCTTCACCATGGGAGGCGGGAGGAGCCACGACATTGAGGATGGAATCTTAAGTCCCTTCAGCGAAGATTTCTGGGAGCAGTATCTGTATTACCGCAGTATAGGGGCACGGTTCCGGGTCAACCACCGCAGCTGGTGGAAGGAGGAAATGCCATCCAGCGGGGAATACCAGGAGGCGGACAAGATCCTGGAACAATCAGGATGGGCAGTGGATTATATCATTACCCACGCAGCTCCCAATCACATTGTGGATTTACTCAGCGGGGGCGCTTACGGCTATGATCCCCTGACCAACTTTCTGGAGGATGTTCGCCAAAAGACACGATTCCACTACTGGTTGTTCGGTCACTATCATGATAACCGAATTTTCGAGGAAAAATATGTGTTGCTCTGGGAGCAGATCGTAAAAGTGCTTTGATTGGACAGGATTTACGCAGCTTCGGCTGCGTTTTTCTTTGGGAAGAATACATAGTAAAACGATGCCATGCATCAGAAAGGAGGAAAGCCATGAATAAGCGCAAACCAGTGGACTACACGGAATTATATACCCTGCTGGATGAGATCATCGCCGGCACTGCCGCCCAAATGGAGCAGTATACCGCCATCGGAAAGGCGGTTTCCATGAGATCCGAAAAAGGCGCGGCGGTGGCAGCAGCGGAATATCTGCAGCAGAACAGGCCGGAACTCACGGGCTTTTCTCCCCGGAATTTGCGGCGGATGCGGGCTTTTTATCAGACATATGGGGATCATCCTGACCTGTTGGAACTTGCCATGCAGATCGGCTGGACACGCAACATTTTGATTTTAGAAGCGGATCTGGAGCTGGCGGAACGGGTTTGGTATCTGAACGCTGTTCTGCGGTTTGGGTGGACAAAAACAGTCCTGAAAGAAAAACTGGCAGAATCTGCTCATTTGGAGCAAAGCACCCTCGATGAATCCCGTCCCCTGTGGTATACTAATGAAGAAAAGGCGCAGGATTATACGCCACAGGAAGGGAGTGACCGGGGCATGAAAGAAAACTGCTATATCTGCTGTGATCTCAAGAGCTTTTACGCCTCGGTAGAATGTATCGAGAGAGGGCTGGACCCGATGACCACCAACCTGGTGGTGGCGGACAAGCGCCGCACGGAAAAGACGATCTGTTTGGCGGTAACCCCTTCCCTCAAAGCCTATGGGATCTCGGGACGGGCACGGCTCTTTGAAGTGGTGCAGCGGGTTGGCGATATCAACGCCCAGCGAAAATGGAAGGCTCCCGGCAGGGAACTTACCGGTTCTTCCTGGCATGACCCGGAGGTGAAGGGAAATCCTTCCCTGGCTCTGGATTATATTGTCGCTCCACCCCGGATGGCAAACTATATTGAATGGAGCACCCGAATCTATCAGGTCTATCTCAAATACGCAGCCCCGGAGGACATCCATGTCTATTCCATAGACGAGGTGTTCATTGACGCCACCAACTATCTTGAAACATTCAAAATGACCGGACGGGAATATGCCCGGACTATCATCCTGGATATTCTTAAAACCACCGGCATCACGGCGGCAGCCGGCATCGGCACCAACCTATATCTGGCCAAGATCGCCATGGATATTGAAGCGAAGCATGTTTCGGTAGATGAGTATGGAGTGCGGATCGCTGAGCTGGACGAGATGAGCTATCGGCAGAAGCTGTGGAGCCATCGCCCTCTCACCGACTTCTGGCGGGTGGGAAAGGGCTACGCCTCCAAACTGGAATCTCATGGCCTGTATACCATGGGAGATATCGCCCGGTGTTCCCTCGGGAAACCCGATGAAGTTTACAACGAGGAACTGCTTTACCGTCTGTTTGGGGTCAACGCGGAGCTGCTCATTGACCACGCCTGGGGCTGGGAACCCTGTACCATAGCGGATGTCAAAGCCTACAAGCCGGAAAATAAAAGCATTGTTTCCGGGCAGGTGCTCCAGAACCCCTATACCTTTGAGCAGGCCCGGCTGGTGGTGCGGGAGATGGCAGACTCCCTGGCCCTCGACCTGGTGGACAAGGGGCTGCTCACCGATCAGCTGGTGCTCACGGTGGGGTATGACATTGAAAACCTTACCGACCCGGAACGCCAAAAACACTATACCGGCCCGGTGACCACCGACCACTACGGGCGAAAGATCCCAAAGCGTGCCCATGGGACTGCCAATTTGGGACAGTATTCCTCTTCGGCCCAGGATCTGATGAAAGCGGTGAGCGAGCTTTATGACCGGATCATAGACCCAGCTCTGCTGGTCCGGCGGCTGAGCATCAGCGCCAACCATCTGGCGGACGAAGCCACTGCACGGCAGCGGCAGCAGCCGGAGCAGCTGGATCTGTTCACCGACTACACAGCACAGGAGCAGGAGCAGGCGGAACAAGACGCGGCCTATGCCCGGGAGAAAAAGATCCAGGAGGCCATGCTGGGGATCAAGAAGAAATTTGGAAAGAACGCGATCCTCAAAGGCATGAATCTGGAGGAGGGGGCCACCGCCAGGGAGCGGAACCAGCAGATCGGAGGGCATCAGCAGTGAATGGAAAATATGACGACATCATCCATCTGCCGCATCCCACTTCCGCCAGGCATCCGAGAATGTCCATGACGGACCGGGCGGCACAGTTTTCTCCCTTTGCGGCTCTTACCGGTCATGGGGCAGCTATCGCTGAAACTTCACGGGTTACCCAGGAACGCATCGAGTTGAGTGAAGATGAAAAAACCTTGCTGGATAATAAACTGCAGATCCTTCGGAAATTGATAGATGAGCAGCCGATGATCACTGCTACATGGTTTTCCCCGGACAAAAAGAAAGCCGGAGGCAGTTATGTTACTGCCACCGGAATATTGAAAAAGTTTTCAGATACTGAGCGTGCTTTGATCCTGGAGGACGGCACAAGCATCCCTCTGATGGATGTGACGGGGCTGGACTGCGAGCTGCTTTATAGCTGGCTGGGAGATCTAAACTGACCACCATAGCCATGTTTTGGATCGGATGCGTGTAAAAACGCATCCGATTTTTTTGCTTTTTACCTCATTTCATTTTCCGAATAGGGAAACGGGGATTGCAATGCCGTATATGAGCGCCCTGCCCACAGAAAAAACCAAAATTTCCTTTTTTCATTTCCCATCGGTTTGAAAAGTCGCGTCCATTGTCCCGGAAAAGGCTGTGAGACAAACGATAGGAATCAAAAACCACCAAATAAGCTTCCATATGAAATGCTTCCAGTTGTATCGATGTCTCCTTGGAGATATCGATCGTTACAGTAGATCCCAGCAGTTTATGAACCATCTGTAAGGCCCTTCCGTTCCAAAACGCTGTGTCCAACACGATCTTTCAAATCGTTTCTTACAAGTTGGGCTTGCTATGTTGACAGCAGCAAAGAGCTATGGTATATTAAAAACAATTGATTTTCGTATATTTTTCACAAAGGAGTGTTTTGTTTGGAGCAGAAATTGGTTGGAAAAACCCTAGGAATCATCCATGCAGCCGTTTTCACGGCAAATACCATCGCTCCCTACTGCCAGGAGATTATTCCTGAAGTAGAGATCATGCATTTTGGGGACGATACGGTACAGAGGGATAACCTAGCGGCCCCGGTGGGAACCATCCCCAAACTCAATTATTTTAAGTTTACCACCTATTGCCAGTTTTTGCAAATGGCCGGCGTGGATTTGATTATGCTGGCCTGTTCCACCTTTAATTTGGCTCCTGAGTTGGCGCGTCCGATGATTACCACTCCGATTCTGAACATCGACCGTCCTATGATGGATCTGGCGGTGCAGCAGGGAAAACGGGTGGGACTGATCGGTACCCTGCCTTCCACCATGCCTTCCTCTGAGCGTTTGCTGCGGCTCGCTGCGTCTGAAGCCGGAAAAGAGGTTGAGGTGGTGCCGGTTCTCTGCTCAGAGGCGTTCCAGATTCTCCGCTCCGGAGACGTGAAAAAGCACAACGAAATGCTGCTGGACGCTGTTTACGATCTGTCCAAAAAGGTGGATTCCATCGTGTTGGCGCAGCTTTCCATGTCTGTGCTGGAAAAGGATGTGGCCAATATGCCGGTGCCGGTTTACAATTCCGGCCGTACCGGTTTGGAGCGTGCTCGGGAAATGCTGTTGGCAATGGACTGATTCCAAATGGTTTTATCACCGGCGGACGTCGCGATGGCGGCGTCCGTTTTGTGTTTTAAAAGGATAGACCAAGTTGCTCTTTTCGTGCTATAATATGGTACGATGGCATTTGCCGCAGAGATTGTGACAAACGTCAAAGTAGATTACAACAATGACAGGAGGAAACTTCGATGGAGATAAAAACCGTAGCGATTCTGGGAGCGGGCGCCATCGGCGGGTATTTCATCTGGGGACTGGAACAGAAATTGGGCGAAAACCTGTGGGTTGTTGCTCAGGGGGAGCGCAAACAGCGTCTGGAACAGAAGGGGCTGACCGTCAATGGCAAGCGGTATTCGCTGCATCTTCGCACCCCGCAGCAGGCCCACGGCGTGGATCTATTGCTGGTTTGCACCAAATATGGGGCGTTGCTGGAAAGTCTGGACGCCATTGAAGCGATTGTGGATGAGCATACCACAGTGCTGAGCCTTCTCAACGGTGTGGAGAGCGAAGAGATCATCGGCAAACGGATCGGTAAGGAGCATATGGTGTATTCACTGATGAAAATTGCCTCTGAGCGCAAGGGGGATAATGTGGTGTTTGACGGCGAGGTAACGCCCGGCCTCTTTTTCGGAGAACTGGGACAGCGGGAACCCAGTGAGAGGATGCTGGCCATCGCCCGGTTGTTGGACGATACCCCTCTCCACTATCATTTTTGTCCGGAAATCCTGCGGGATTTGTGGTATAAATTTGCGCTGAACATCAGCAGCAATCTTCCCCAGGCCATTTTGGGCTGTGGGGTGGGAATCTATGACGACAGCCGTTATGCGGCCCATCTCAACCAGATGCTGTATGATGAAGTAGTGGCGGTGGCTGCGGCCAAAGGAATCGACATCTCTGCCCCGGCTACAGCTGGAAAGCGCAGCGCCAGCGCCAAACGCGCGCGCTATTCCACCCTGCAGGATCTGGACGCCAAACGGCATACCGAGGTGGATATGTTCTCCGGCGCAGTGGTTCGCATGGGAAAAGAGCTGGGGATTGCCACTCCATATAACGATTTTGCTTACTGCGCCATCAAAGCGCTGGAGGAGAAAAACGACGGCAAGTTCGATTACGATCTCAAAACGCCGGTATAAATCCGTTGCCTTTCATTTGGTATCATAAATAAAAGCTGACGTCTGAATGAACCGAACCAGTAAAAACGG
>DBQB01000032.1 GCA_002305685.1 Ruminococcaceae bacterium UBA1405 | reverse complement strand
CCAACATGTATTGTATTCCTACACCAAGAGAATGAATATTTTCCGAAAGGATATTGACAAACCGTCTTTCTTTTGCGTATAATGGTGTTGATATTATTTTTGAGGGAGTATTCCCTGGACTAGGAGGAAGTCAGCCCATTATGGACGACAGTGACAGTAGCGATACCAATACCGCTCCTTTATCATTCTCGCATTATTTTGGTTTAAATGATACGGTTTTTACATATGTAAGGTATAACCTGCGCCTGTAAAGGTGTCGGGTTGTACCTTTTTGTGTTATACCCGCCGTATTTTCTCTGCCTTCACCGGCATCTCAATCGTATCCGTCATATTAGGAGGTTATTGTTTTGGAAGGAACCATATTTGGTCAAATTATTTTACAGGTAGTACTGATTGCGTTGAATGCCATCTTTGCCAGCGCCGAAATTGCCGTCATCTCTTTTAACGAAACCAAGTTAGCGAAAATGGCCCAGCAGGGGGATCGCCGTGCCAAACGTCTTGTCAATCTGACCAGCCAGCCAGCCCGTTTCTTAGCCACCATTCAGGTGGCCATCACTCTGGCGGGATTTCTGGGTAGTGCGTTTGCTGCCGATAATTTCTCGGAACCGCTGGTGGAATGGATGATGGGGCTTGGCGTCCCAATTCCGGAAAAGACGCTGGATACCATCTCCGTTGTACTTATCACCTTGATTCTCTCCTATTTCACCCTGATTTTCGGTGAGTTGGTACCCAAACGTCTGGCCATGAAAAAGACCGAGCAGATCGCTCTGGGAATTTCTTCCCTGGTTAGCCTGATTTCCAAATTGTTTGCCCCCATTGTTTGGCTGCTTACCGTTTCCACCAACGGCCTTCTGCGGCTGCTTGGAATCGATCCCAACAGCGATGACGATGAGGTCAGCGAGGAAGAGATCCGGATGATGGTGGATGCTGGCAGTGAAAAAGGCGTCATTGAGCAGGAAGAAAAGGAACTGATCAACAACGTGTTCGAGTTTAACGATACCACCGTAGACGAGATCTGTACCCACCGCACCGAGATTGATCTGCTTTGGATGGAGGATAGCCCGGAACAATGGGAAAAAACCATCCGGGGTAGTTATCATTCCCGTTATCCCATCTGTGGGGAGAGCGTGGATGACATTGTTGGTATCCTCAACGCCAAAGAATATTTCCGTTTGACCAGCATCGACCGTGATACGGTAATGAAAAACGCGGTTCATGCCCCCTACTTTGTTCCCGAAAGTATGCGGGCGGATGCTCTGATGCGCTCGATGAAAACCACCCGTACCCATTTTGCAGTGGTGCTGGACGAATATGGCGGCATGAGCGGCATCGTCACCATCAATGACCTGCTGGAACAGCTTGTGGGCGATTTGGAAGATGAAAATACCGACATTACCGAAACCCCTGACATTGTCAAAATCAACGATACCACCTGGGATATCAAAGGCACTACCTCACTGGACGACATCGCAAACGAACTGAATATCACCTTTCCTGACAACGACCATGAAACCCTCAGTGGACTGATTTTTGATGCCCACGGCCTGATCCCTGACGACGGCTCCACCTTCTCCCTCACGTTGGATGGTATGGAGATTGACGTCATTGAGATCAAGGATCATCGGGTTGAGCACGCCATTGTACATCTGCTTCCCAAGGAAGGGGAACCGGTGGAAGCGTAATTTTTTCTTCCTCCTGTTTTTTCAAATTGTAAAAAGCCACCTATCCGTTAAACAACTATTATAACTGCTCCCCAATTTGAGTGGACAGTACAAAAAAACAGAAGTAGGAATATAAAGTTTTATTAGGGGAGACGTTGCGTAAGCGGCGTCTCTCCAGTTTTCAGCTGGATGTGCTCACGGTTATAAAAATGGATAGCGTTCAATCATCTCATGAGATGTGAAAAGAAGTTGCAAAAGGAATTAGACCTAAAAAATAATCAGCTTGCTGTGAAGGACAAGCAGATAGAGAATTGAATGCAAGACTGTGGGAAAAGAACGCCGCCTTAGTAACTGCACAACAGACCGTGCGGTCTGCTCAAGTACTCCATGCGGGGACAATCCAACAGCTTGTTGAAGAGACCGAAGCCGGTCAGCAAATCCAAGCGACAAAACAAAAGCGGAATTGGTTTAGCAAATTGTTTCCAGGGTAAGATGGTTTTGAAAATTCAAAATTTGAATCTGCAAATGTTAGGTTTTTATAACTCGTTATGTTATATGGTGATATAAAATCTGAGAAATCCTTGAAAATAAAGGGCTTATAGCAGTTTACTCGCCTTATTCTTTTATGCGACCTTACACAATTTATCTTTACCTTCGCCTGTTATAAAGGAAAAAACGCGGGGGGTATTTGAGATAGTTACAAAGGAGAATGGTTATGGATGATTGGTTAAAGCAACTAAAAGATGATTGGAACCAAACTTCTGACTCAGAATGGTATCAATCACTTAGGTCAGATGAAAAAATCGCAGAACTGGTAAAAGATCCAACCAGCGCTTTTCATCCTGCAGTATATAATTTAATTAAAAAACATATTCCCCATTTGCGTGGCAAAGAGATTTTATTACCATCAAGCGGTGACAATCATGCTGCTTTTGCTTTTGCCTTGATGGGGGCACAGGTTACATCATCGGATATCAGCGAAAAGCAATTAGAGCACGCGCAAGAAATTGCGGATAAGTTAAATCTTGAAATTCGTTTTATCTGTGATGATACTATGCGGCTCTTAAATATGGAAAACAACAGATTTGACTTGGTTTATACCTCTAATGGTACACATACTTGGATCAATTCTTTATCTTCAATGTATAAAAACATATATAGAGTGCTAAAATCGTCAGGAATTTCCATCATGTATGATATCCACCCATTCAACCGTCCCTTTACAGGGGAACCATGGAAAGACCCTCAAATTAGAAAGCCGTATTGGGAAACAATACCTCAATGTCATTGGCGTGTGCAGGATTTGGTGAATGCAATGACAGAAGCCAAGTTGTCCATAATGGAAATGGTAGAATTACAGGCTGTTAATGCGTCCTTTTGGTTTTCGTACGATGAATTATTAAAACAGAATGCAGATGAAATAAAAGAAATAAATAATTGGAAATACAATCCTATGGCAGCGCTGCCAGCATGGATTTCTATTGTTGCTCAAAAATAGAGTTATACTGTCTTTTTATATAAAATTTATAATATAGCATAACTACTCGTGAGTATAAACCATAGGTTTGTGCCAATGAGGCATTTCACTTCCAAACGCCGATGGCCTTTTACCTGTCAAAAAAGCTTTTGCATTCATGAGAAATAAAATATTCCTTGTTTCGGCTCATATGTGAACTGCACCCTACTTGTTGGACAGTATAGTATACTGAATAACAAGTAGGGTGCAGTTTATACTTACATTTTCCTATATCAGGGGGGCATTTTGTCTCTTGTCTGTTTTTACTGGTTCCGTTTCTTATCGGATAGGAAACTTTCGTTATTGGGATCTGTGAAAAAACTGAATCATTTTTTGAAAAGGAATCAGCGATAGCTGGGAAGCCAATCCTTGTGGGCTTCAAAGAGATCGTCGCACATAGAAACAATCTCATCCATCGTCAGCTCTGCAGCGGTATGGGGATCCATCATCGCCGCCATATAGACATATTCCTTCTTCAAGGTGCGGGCAGCCTCCATGGTCAGCAGCTGCACGTTGATGTTGGTGCGGTTGATGGCTGCGCACTGCTCCGGAAGAGCGCCCACATAGCAGGGATTGACGCCGTTGCGGTCGATCATACAGGGAACTTCCACACAGGCGTTCTCCGGCAGGTTGGTAATCAGATGACCCTTATTCTGCACATTTCCGTGTACCCGGTAAGGACGGTCAGTCTCCATGGCCTCGATGATATAGGAGGCATACTCGTGGCTCTTTTTGTGCTCTAGATTCTGATTGTTTACCAACTGCTCCCGCATGGCTTCCCATTTGTTGATCTGGTTGACACAGCGGCGAGGATACTCGTCCAGCGGAATGTTGAAACGCTCGATCAGTTCGGGATGCTTATCCTTGATGAACCAGGGGGTATACTCAGAAAAATGTTCCGAGCTCTCGGTGATATAATAACCAAAACGGTTCATCATTTCCAGACGGACCAGATCTTTCTGCCGCAGTTCGGCATACTGGGGATCCCGGGAACGGCGCTTAATCTCCGGATAGAGGTCGTTTCCTTCCAGATCGGTCACCTTGAGCAGCCAGGCCTGATGGTTGATGCCGGCAATCTCCCAGCGGGTCTTTCCTTCATACTGCTCGAAGAGTCCCACATCCTTGAGCAGCGTGGGGACACATCCCTGTACACTGTGGCAAAGCCCGATGGTACGGATGTCGGTCTGCTGCTGGATATATCCGGAGAGAATCGCCATGGGATTGGTGTAGTTGATGAACAGGGCATTAGGACAAAGGCGGCGCATATCCTCAGCAAAGTCCATCATCACCGGGATGGTGCGCAGCGCCCGGAAGATACCGCCGATTCCCAGCGTGTCAGCAATGGTCTGGCGCAGGCCATATTTTTTGGGAATCTCAAAATCGGTGATGGTGCAGGGATCGTATCCGCCCACCTGAATGGCGTTGACCACATATCCTGCTCCAGCCAAAGCGGCAGCCCGATCCAATGTGGCATGGATCTGCACATCGGTGCGCCCGGAGTTTTTCAGGATGTTGCAGAGCATCCGATTGGAATCCTCCAGACGGACTGGATCGATGTCGTAAAGCCAGATGTCCAGATTTTCGATGGCGGGGGTCATAATACAGTCGCCCAGCACATTTTTGGCAAAGACGGTGCTGCCAGCCCCCATGAAGGTGATTTTGATCATACTGCATCCTCCTTTTTTGAGTTACCCCATCTCTGACGATAGTTTGGGAGAGAGGTATACAAAATTTCCAAATTTTTTTGAAACGGCCATCGGTTTCCAGCAATATTATACTATATCCCTTGGGAACCGTCATGTAAAAATGGTGCAGAAAGCTGTAAAAATCGTGCGCAATCCCAAAAGTCCGGCCTATTCCCTGAGAAATTTTCTTTCAAAAAAACTCCTCCTTCGGCGTCGCTTCGCACTTGAACGACACCGAAGGAGGATAAAAATACTTTCGACCCAAATCTCTCAGCTACCGGAGTGTTTCCAAAACCAACCCGGCTTGCCGTCTGTGGGATTCCTCACACGGAAATGAGGAATCCCCATAAAGGAAGATTATTGTTTCCCCATGGGGGTAGGAACAACGCCCTTGGGAATGGGACAGATGTAAGGCTTATCGCTGCCCAGTTTCTTGCGTTTCTCTTCTTTCGCTTTTTCGATCAGCTCCGGATTTTCCAGAAGGTCGATGGCGGCGCCTGCCAGCACTTTTCCGGCATAGAGGGTGGATTTATGAGCCAGGTCGCTCTTGCCCTGGGCCACAATCTGCCAGGAATGTCCAGGGGTATCGGCGGACCAGGTGGCGGTGGTAATCTGTGCGGTGGGGCATACCCAGCTGACGTCTCCCACATCGGTGGAACCGCCGCCCGCTTCCTCACTGTGAATCAGCGGAACGACAAAATCATTGATCTCCTTTCCGATCTGGCTGCGCAGGAATTCCGCAATCTCCTCTGTGGGCGCGCGGCGGATCAGCCGGTCAAAGGGTACCGATTTATTTTCCACGCTGTCGTTGATGGCTTTGGCAAATTCCCGGTCTGCCTGGGTGTATTCGGGCAGAGGAATCTCCTCCATATTCTTTTGCAACACCTTCTCCAGCGTCAGGTTCAAAACGGTGTTGGAGCAGGCCTTGATGAATTTGATGTTGACCTTGGTTCCGGTCATCAAAGCGGCGCCTCTGGCGATATCGTTGACCCGCTCATAGATTTCCTGCACCTGGGAGGCCTGAGGCGCCCGCAGCAGATAGAGTACATCGGCGGTGGGCTGTACCACGTTGGGGGAATAACCGCCGGCGTTGACGATGGCATAATGCATTCTGGCTTCCTGAATCACGTGCTCCCGCAGGAAGTTCACCCCTACGTTCATCAGCTCCACCGCATCCAGCGCAGAACGGCCCAGATGGGGTGCTCCCGCCGCATGGGCGGAGACGCCGGTGAAGGAATAGAGAATTTGATCGTTGGCCAGAGAACTTCCGGAGGTCACCGCGTTGACGGTGCCGGGATGCCAGCAGAAAGCGCAGTCCAGCTCGTCAAATACACCCTCCCGGGCCATGAAGGCTTTTCCGGAGCCACCCTCCTCACCAGGGCATCCGTAATAAATCACGGTACCGGGCTTTCCAGTTTTCTGCAGATACTCCTTCACCGCAATGGCCGCAGCCAGAGAACCCACACCCAGATTGTTATGCCCGCAGCCATGTCCACAGCCGCCGGCGACAGGCGCTTTTTTCTCGGCAACACCTGCTTCCTGGCTTAAACTGGAGAGGGCATCAAATTCCCCCAGAAAACCGATGACCGGTTTACCGGAACCGAATCTCCCGGAAAAGGCAGTATCGATATCCGCGACGTTACGGGTAACCGCAAAGCCTTCCTCCTCCAGCGCCTGGATCAGTATCTCCGCGGAGGTATGCTCGGTGAAAGCGAGTTCCGGGCTGGCCCAGATCCGATCTCCCAGATCGTTAAGGAAGGATGCCTTGGAATCAATCAGTTCCAAAACGGTTTTTTATCCATGTCATCACAAGCCTTTCTCATTCCGTCCCGCAAAACCGGAAACGGCGCAGGCAGCTGAACAATAGCCCGCCTGCGCCGCCGTTGGCGTGGATGGATTTATTTTGGAAATATTGTACCACCGATTCCGTAAGCCTGTCAAGATTTGGCGTAAACCGCCATGGATGTTGCGGTAAATTTTTCCTATCAATAGAAAGACAGATCCGCTTCTCAAAACAAGGGGGCAGAGCATTCTGTGGCTGCTCTGCCCCCTGTTTTATTTCTTATCAACTCAAGAGCGGTTAAACTCTGAGAGCACCAGTCCCTTGTTTTTCTCCAGCGCCCATCCAATGTTCCATTCGTTGGTAAAGAGCAGCAGAAAATTCCCCTTAAAGTCCTGTACCACCCGGGTATCGGAGGTGAGGTTCAGTTTGGAAGGCTCCCCTTCAATGGCGTCGATCCAGCGGATATACTGGTAGGAGAGATGCTCCATCTTGATCTCCACGTTGTATTCGTTCTTGAGCCGGTATTCCAGCACCTCAAACTGCAAGGTACCCACAACACCAACAATGACTTCCTCCATACCAGCTCCCGGAAGCTGGAAAATCTGGATGGCGCCTTCCTGGGCAATCTGGGTAACCCCTTTGACAAACTGTTTGCGCTTCATGGTATCCCTGGTGCTGACCCGGGCAAAATGTTCCGGCGCAAAGGTGGGAATTCCCTCGAAATAAAACTTTTTGGAGGGTACCGTCACCGTATCCCCGATGGAGAAGATGCCGGGATCAAACACACCAATGATATCCCCTGCATAGGCCTCAGAAATCACTTCCCGATCCTGAGCCATCAGCTGCTGGGGTTGGGAGAGACGCATCTTCTTCTCCCCCTGCATATGGTAGACCTCCATATCCTTGTCAAAGCGACCGGAACAGATCCGCATAAAGGCAATCCGATCCCGATGGGCCTTATTCATGTTGGCCTGAATCTTAAAGACAAAAGCGGAAAAATGCTCGTCAAAGGGATCAATTTCGCCGCAGTCGGATTTTCTGGGCAGCGGAGGGGTGGTCATGTTGAGGAAGTCTTCCAAAAATGGTTCCACACCGAAATTGGTCAGCGCAGAGCCAAAAAATACCGGGGACAGCTTTCCGTGGCGCACCTTGTCCATATCAAAATCGTAGCTGGCGCCGTCCAGCAGTTCCACGTCATCCACCAGAGTATTGTGGAGTTCCTCCCCGATCAGCTCCCGCAGCCGGGGATCGTTGAGCTCCATCTCCTGTTTTTCCACCTCCCGGGTGCCGTTGTTGGCGGTAAAGGAGATGATCTCCCGGCGGCGGCGGTCATAAACGCCTTTAAACTCTTTGCCGCAGCCGATCGGCCAGTTGATGGGATAGGTGCCGATTCCCAGCTCGTTTTCAATCTCCTCCATCAGGTCAAAGGGGTTGCGGGCTTCCCGGTCCATCTTATTGATAAAGGTAAAGATCGGAATATCCCGCAGCAGACAAACTTTAAAAAGCTTTCTGGTCTGGGCTTCCACGCCCTTGGAGGCGTCGATCACCATCACGGCGGAATCGGCGGCCATCAGGGTGCGATAGGTATCCTCCGAGAAATCCTGATGCCCGGGGGTATCCAGAATATTGATACAATTTCCTTTATAATTAAACTGCATCACCGAGGAGGTGACCGAAATACCGCGCTGCTTTTCAATCTCCATCCAGTCGGAGACGGCATGGCGGGCATTCTTTTTTCCTTTTACCGAACCGGCCAGCGCGATAGCCCCGCCGTAAAGCAGCAGCTTTTCGGTCAAGGTGGTTTTACCGGCGTCGGGGTGGGAAATGATGGCGAAGGTTCTTCTTTTTTCTATCTGATCGATATAGCTGGCCAAATTACATCCTCCAGTACCTGTAATCTTACAAACCGTTCTCATCTCAGGCGGCATACTTTGCCGCATACTTATATATAGTACCAGTTTTCCCGGATAAAATCAAGAAAAAAACAGGGATCCATGGTTATTTTCCCCGGTTTATGCTACAATGTACAAAAGCCGGAAGAATCCGAAATAGAAAAGAACAGTTAAGAAAGAAGGCTTCCTATTTTATGAAACGTTCCAACAAGCTTTGGCGGATGCTGCTGCTGGGAGTATGTCTGATACTGCTGATAACCGGATGCCGCAAGAAGCTGGCGCCCCTCACCCTCACCTATGAACCCTACGCAGACGATATCCTTACCGGATATCTGGTGTCCGCCGCCTCCGATGATACCATCCAGATCTCCCGGCTGCTCTTCAGCGCCACCGACGGAGCGCTGATTCCCGCTCCGGAAAACATACCAGCCCCATCCGAGGATGGCGCCGGGGCCATCACCGTAACCTATGGCGTACCGGTGGTGTGGTGCCCGGACGATGACAGACAAAGCACCGTGCGCCTGACAGTCACCGCCTTCGACGAAATCGGACGGGAACTGACCAGCCAGGAGATGACCTTTACCCTTTCCGCCGACAGCTGGCAGGTAACCGAGGAACAAAATGTTCAGCCTGCATCGTAAAACCGTTTTATTGCCCCAGCATCTTTTCCCGCAGCGCAGCCACTTCCTCCAAAAATTCGGTGGTCTCCAAAAGATAGGCGCGCAGCTGGGGGTCTGAAACCAATATCTCACCCGCCCGCTGTACCCTGCGGCGAAAGAGCATCCGCAGTTGCTCCCGCTCCCGCAGCGGACAGGATAGCTGTGCTCTCGGGTCCATCTGCGCCTGCACCATAATGCCCCCGAGAGGACTGAGACGCACCATGGGAAACAGCGGGAAAATCCGACAGGCAAACGGGCGCAGCCGGCGGTCACAATGCCCGTCGCACACCACCAGCGGATACCCGGCGTTGTCCTGACAGGGCTGTACCGAAAAACCTGGCTGCCCTAGGAAAAACTGCTCCTCCCCAGGCAGCAGCCACATACCGTCATGATCCTCCCCGTGACAGCAGCGATGTCCGCAGAGTTCCCCGCAATCGGTTGTCAGCGGCGTCACCTCCTCCAAAAGTTGATAGGCCCGTAAAATCAATCGGGTTTGCTGATTCTGTGACATCTTTGGTTCCACTCCTTGTGCAATAAACTTGCTGTTTCCCCTATTATACCGGATTTCTCCCTTCCATCAAAGGAGGTATTGCAAATGTCCCCTTCCAGCCATCCTACCCAGGCCTCATCCAATCCTTTCCCCTATTCCGACACCAACAAGCGGTACCATACCTGGGACTATCATCTCAAACATACCTTCGGCGGAAAGACCTTCAAGGTCTCCCTCAACGCTGGCTTTGGCTGTCCCAACCGGGATGGAACCAAAGGGTTTGGCGGCTGCACCTACTGTTCTGCCAGCGGCAGCGGAGATTTCGCCGGCAATCCACAGGAGGATATGGCCACCCAGTTCGAGAAAATCCGAAACGCCATGCTGCAAAAGTGGCCGGACGCCACCCGGTATATCGGTTATTTCCAGGCGGGTACCAACACCTATGCCCCTCTTGCGGCGCTGCGGGAAAAATATGAAGCCGTTCTGGCACAGCCTGGGGTAGTGGGACTGAGCATTGCCACCCGGGCTGACTGTCTGCCGGAAGATGTGGTAGAGTATCTGGCGCAGCTCAACCGGAAAACCTACCTGATGGTGGAGCTGGGACTGCAATCGGTGAGCGACGAAACCGGCCAGAGAATTCATCGGGGACATACCTATCAGGAATTTTTGGACGGATTCTGGAAACTTCACCAACAAGGAATCCGGGTGTGTGTCCACATCATCAACGGTCTGCCGGGGGAAAACCGGGAGAGGATGCTGGAGACAGTTCAGGAACTTTCCCACCTTCCGCTGTACGCCATCAAGATTCATCTGCTCCATGTCCTTCGGGGCACCGCCATGGCTGAGGAATATGCGCGGGGGGAATTCTCTCTGATGACCCGGGAGGAATATATCTCTGTGGTCTGCGACCAGCTGGAAATGCTGCCGCCTTCTGTGGTCATCCAGCGCCTCACCGGCGACGGGGACCGACAAATGCTGATCGGCCCTCTTTGGAGCCTGAAAAAGCTGGTGGTGATCAACGAGATTGACAAGGAGCTTTTTCGCCGGGGTAGCTGGCAGGGAAAACGGTACGACGGCGTTTTACTGCCCTCGCCGTCTCCGGATTTGTCAAAAATCAGCGGCGAAAAAGGTTAACCAACCTTTCGCGATTCCCAAAATGACGTTTCTCTCCCTGTTCCACATATCCGCCGCAATTTTCATCCCAGCAAGGCGAATCCTGTCGAACAGCGCAACAATTTTTTTCCTTTTCGACACTATCTCTGTGACGCCGGCAAAAAGGACGGGAATTTGTTCCAATTCCCCTCTTTCCCTTGACCGTGAGAGGGGATCTGTGTAAAATGAGACCGGTAAGCCTTTGCAAATCATAAGGCTGGGGCCGGACGCATACACTGTAGCGGCCCTTTCCATCGATACCGATGGACGAGAACATTTTCCTACCCTATGGAGGTATTATAATATGCCATGGTACCGTCGTCCCCTCGCGTTATGGCTCGGCATCCTGCTGTGCCTGAGCGCCGGCTGCTCCAAGCCCGATGCATCTTCTTCCCTTCCGCCTGCATCCCAGGCGGTGCTGCAACCCGCTTCCTCTCAGCCGGTGGAGCAAAACGCCGATAAAGAGTGGTTTCGTTCCTTCCTGACCGGGGAATACCGGCAGCAGTCATCGGATACAACCGACGATGCGCCATCCCAATCGCAGGAGAATGGTATCTCATCCCAATCCCAACCGTCCTCCTCCCAGCCTCAGAGCAGTTCCCAGGTAATTTCCTCCTCCCAATCCCAGAGCAGCTCACAGTCCCAATCTCAGTCCGCTCCGTTGCCGGAGGATACGCTGGACGCCGGGGAAACGATGGAGCAGCCGGAACCTCCTGTGGAACAGCAGCCGGAATCCTCTGAGGAAAATGAGATTTCGGTGGTTTTCGACGACGAACTGCGGGGGATCTGGATCTCCTATCTGGATTTTGAAGGATTGCTCAAAAACAAGAGCGCTTCCGCCTTCCGCGCCAACATCCAAAACGCCTTTGAAAATGTAGCGGATTTGGGGCTCAATACTGTCTTTGTACAGGTTCGTCCCTATGGGGACGCCCTGTACCCTTCTGAGATTTTCCCTTGGTCCCACACCATCACCGGCACCGAAGGCAAGGATCCGGGATACGATCCACTGGAGATTATGGTGGAAACTGCCCACAATCTGGGATTGCGCATTGAAGCGTGGGTCAACCCCTACCGCATCCGCAACGCCAACACCAAAGCAGCGCTGAGCAACGACAATCCGGCCAGTATATATATCTCCCAGGGCAGCGACGCGGTAATCCAGTATGGCTCGCTGATCTCCTACAACCCCGCCAGTGCTGAGGCGCGGCAGTTGATTGTGGATGGGGTAACCGAGATTGTAGAAAACTACGACGTGGATGGCATTCATTTTGACGATTACTTTTATCCGACCACCGACGCAGCGTTTGATCAGCAAAGCTTTGCGGAATATCAGCAAGACGGGGGCACCCTCTCTCTGGCGGGTTGGCGGCGGGAGAATGTCAATCTTTTGATAAAAGCCTGCTATAAGGCCATCAAATCGGTCAACGCTTCGGTTTCCTTCGGGGTAAGCCCTCAGGGCAACAACGAAAACAATCTCAACCACCAGTATGTGGACGTATCCTCCTGGCTGTCCGGGTCAGGATATGTGGATTATATCTGCCCGCAGATCTACTTTGGCTTTGAGAATTCCAGTTCTCCTTATGCCCAGACGGTACAAAAATGGAACAATATGATCCAAAGCTCCTCGGTAAAACTCTACATTGGCCTGGCTGCCTACAAACTGGGCAGTGAGGATACCTGGGCCGGAGAGGGAAAGACAGAATGGATCGGCACTGAAGATATCCTCAGCCGAATGGTATCCACAGGGCGGGAAGCGTCAAAGTACGGCGGATTTATCCTCTTTCGCTACGATTCGGTTTTCCCAACCGGCGCTACGGCACAGCGCCAGGAGGAGCTGGAACATCTGAAGGAACTGCTGACAGAATAATCACAGCAATCAAAATAAAGGACAATCAAACGGAGATACGACGTGTACCATTCAAACAAGCGCAACCGCAGAAAAAAAGGATCCGGTATGCTCTGGATCTGGATTACATTTCTGATTCTGTTCCTGGTTATCACTGCCATTTCAGCTGTGTTGGCGGCTACAGGGACATTGGATACTCTTTTGCCTCTTTCCGAAAGCGACTCCAAAAACAACTCGATTTCTACAAACACGTCGGACTCCGCCTCCGTTTCTGATCCCTCTACATCCTCCTCATCCCAAAGCTCCTCCGAGACCCAGGGACATTCTTCGGACGATCCGGAAAGCAGCGAACCGGTTTCTTCCCAGCCCCCCACCATACAGCTCTCCACCCCCTCCTTCTCCCGCCCCTCCGAAATGCAGGGGGTTATTTTGCAGGCAGGGGTTGATTTCGAGGTTGGAGAAAACCTTACCCAGCAGCAAAGCCGGGATCAGATCAACGCCGCCATTGAGCAGGTCCAATCGCTCACAATGAACACCGTGATTCTGGATCCAGCCACCGAAGACGGTTTTCTCTTTGCGGACACCCTGGCGCAGGAGGAGGGATATGATCCCTTCTCAGCCATGATTTCCTCTGCCAGAGCCGCTGGAATGTATGTATACGCCATCTATGACCTTCGGCTTGCCGCAGATGGGAGCTTGGTAGACGCCGCCTTTATCTCCAACGCCGTCCAAGGCTGCGCTGATTTTGCCGATCGATACGACCTAGACGGGGTTTTGCTCACCGGATACTACACCAGCGAAACACTGGACGGTTATCAGCAGTATCTGAGCGAGGGCAGCGGCATCGGTTATGAAAACTATTTATACGAAAGCACTGGTCAGCTGCTGCGCCTTGCAGCGCAGACCATGCGGGAAAATGCTTCCCATCTACAGATTGGGGTGTTGGCGGATCCGGTCTGGGCTAACGCGGACGCAATGCCGGAAGGTTCCCAAACCAGCGCCTCCTTCCAGTCTTATCTGGATGGTTATGTGGATCTGCGCACCATGACCGAGCAAGGACTCTTTGACTTTCTGGCTGTCAAAGCGCTGGAAAATACCGATGATCCTCAAACGCCTTTTACCGCTGTGGCCTCCTGGTGGACCGAGCTGGCAGAACAAAACGATCTTCCCTGTTATCTGGTTCAGGACAGCGGGGAAACGATGACCAGCGCCCAACAGCTGACCGAACAGGTAATTGAGGCGAAAAAACTCTCGGGATACACCGGCAGCATCTATACTGCCCTGTCCGGACTGAATTCCTCCGTGCTGATTGACTATCTCAACGATAACATCCAGGAAGAATTTATCCTGAAAAAATTGGCGGTCACCAAGCCCACACAAATGCAGTTTTCCACCTACGAGCCTTCGGTGGTGTTTACTGGTGCTGCCTCTCCGGCTTTCGCCGTAACCATCAACGGGGAGGCCATTGATACCGATGACAGCGGTTACTTCTCGGTGACCTTGCCGCTGGAGATCGGAACCAATACCTTTACCATTGCTCAGGAGGATCAAGCCTACACCTATACCATCACCAGACAAATACAGATTTTTGATGGAGAGATTTCCCCTTCTGGCGCTGTAAATGTGGATGGCGGAATGCAGATTACCATTACGGCGAACGTTTATGAAGAAGCAGAGGTATATGCGGTGATCGGTGGAACCACCATCCCAATGGCGATTCGAGAAACCGATGACGATGATACCGACCGGGATTCCAGCTATCCGGTATTTTCCGGCATCTACACTGCCCCTGCCGCTACCAGTTCCGCCCAAAATCTGGGTGCAGTTACGGTATATGCTTCCTGGAACGGTTTTTCTGAGAGCCGTCAGGGAGCCTCCATCACCGTCAACAAAAAGAAGATATTGCAGGACGGCGTTTTGGCTGAGGTGGTCAGCACCAGTGCTGAGACCTATCCTTCCAATGTCCTTAATCATCTCTCCCAGTCTGGGTACTACGATCTTCCCCAGGGGACCATGGATTATATTGTGGGAGACGAAGTCATCTATAAGGCGGATGGAAAAACCTACCGCTATTTCAACATGGCTTCCGGGCTGCGTATTGCCACCGAGGACCTTGCTACCGTTTCCACCATCGATTCCATTGAGGAAAATATCATCGGAGGGATGGAAATCACCGGCGACGACCGGTACACCACCATACGTCTGGCCACCCTATACAAGGTTCCCTTCTCGGTCAAATACGACAAATCCACCGTCAAATTCACCTTCCACTATACCTCCGTCACCCCGGAGGGGTTGTCTTTGCCGGACAGCCGGCTGTTCTCCTCCGCTCAGTGGGATGGCAACGTCCTGACCCTCACCCTCAATACCCAGGGTGGATTTATGGGCTTTACCAGCTGGTACGACGGGGATATCCTGGTGCTTCAGTTTAGCAATCCTGCCATGGTCTCCTCCTCCGGCGGACTGGGTGGAACCCGCATTGTGGTGGATCCCGGACATTCGGTCACCGATCCCGGTGCGCTGGGATTCCATCCCAGTTATCCGGAGCAGGTCATCAACTACGGCATAGCCCGACAGCTCAAATCCATTTTGCAGGACTGGGGCGCTTCGGTGCTGATGATCGATACCCAATCCTCATCCGTCTCGCTGCAAAGCCGTGTAGCGCAAGCAGCTGAATATGAACCCCACCTCTTTGTCAGCGTCCACAACAACTCAGCCACCGACAGCAGCACCAAAGGAACGGAGGTATATTACTTCAACGCCTTCTCCTCCTCCCTGGCTTCCAAGGTGTCCTCCGGCATCTCCTCTGCCTTTGGCACCACCAACCGAGGCGCCAAATTTGGACGCTATTATGTCACCCGCACCAACCAGTTCCCGGCCATACTGGCCGAATGCGGATTTGTCAGCAACCAGTCGGAGTATGAAAAATTGCTGTCCAAAAGCGAACAGTATAACATTGCCGAGGGGATTGCCAACGGCATCTACAACTATCTTGTCGAAACCGGTGGAAGCAATCGCGGGGAAGATTTCACCCTTATCAGCGGTTCGATGGAAAAACCGGGACAAGCCAGCGGTTCCGCGGGCGGCAGCAACGAAGGGGATACTGGCAATTCTGAAGACACCGTTGAGCGGGATCCCAACGCCATTGTCACCGACGTCAACCTGAAAGAGGAGGAGGACATCTCTCTGACGGTGGGCGAGAGTTATCAGCTCACACTGCTGGTTACCCCGGAGGAGGCCACCGGCAACGAGGATGTGCGATGGGAGAGCTTCGATGATTCCATTGTCACAGTGGACCAGGATGGCGTCGTCACCGCCGTTGCACCTGGGCGCGGACGGGTGCGGGTTATCACCACCGACGGCAAATACGGAGACAACTGCTACTTTAATGTCACAGAGGCGTCATCGGACGACGATACAGATGACGGTGAGGGAGAGGGAGAATCCACATCGGGCGCCCCGCTCTCTCTGGAATTGGATATCCAGTGGATGCAGCTGGCTGTGGGAGAACAGTATCCTCTGATCGCCACCATCACCCCATCTCAAAGCGATACCGACCTATCGCTGCGCTGGAGCAGCTCTGATGAGGAGGTGCTGACGGTGGATGAGGATGGTACCGTCACCGCTGTCGGGGAGGGCACTGCCACCATCACCGTACGAATATCCGGGGCAATGCGCCCGGTGGCCACCTGCGAATTTGAGGTAGTCTCCTCATGAGGGAGCCGCCAAAAATTTCTTGCAATAAGTGGCCTTAGAAAGAGACATACTGTCTGTGAAACTCTTGTCAAATGCTTTCACATGGGCTATAATAAAAACAATGGTCTATCACTTTCGGGGACAATCCTCGGCGTGAAAAAGGCTAATTGCGAAAAGAACCATGTCCGTATCGTTCGGACAATTACAAGGAGGAATCATGCCATGTACAAGATCGTTCAGAAACGGCAACTGAATTCCGCTGTCACCCTGATGGAGGTGGAAGCCCCCCTGATCGCCAAGAAAGCGCAGGCCGGACAGTTCATCATCTTCCGCGTGGATGAAAAGGGGGAACGTGTGCCTTTGACCATCGCCGATTATGACCGTGAAAAAGGCACGGTGACCATCATCTTCCAGATTGTTGGCCGCTCCACCATGCTGCTCAACCAGCTGGAAGTGGGCGACAGTATTCTGGACTTTGTAGGCCCGCTGGGCAAACCCAGTGAGGTGGAAGGCTTTAAGAAGGTCGCAGTCATCGGCGGCGGCGTTGGTTGCGCCATTGCCTACCCCACAGCCAAAGCGCTGTTCAAAAACGGAACCCATGTGGATATGATCGCTGGTTTCCGTTCCAAGGATATTGTCATCCTGGAGGACGAGATGAGAGCAGCCTGCACCAATCTGTATATTACCACCGACGACGGCACCTATGGCGAAAAAGGTTTTGTTACCAACAAACTACAGAGCCTGATCGATGCCGGCAACAAATACGACTGTGTAATCGCCATCGGTCCTGTCATTATGATGAAATTTGTGGCACAGGTAACTCGTCCTTACGGGATTAAAACCATTGTCAGCCTCAACCCCATCATGATCGATGGTACCGGAATGTGCGGCGGCTGCCGTGTAAAGGTGGATGGCAAAATCAAATTTGCCTGCGTAGACGGTCCTGATTTTGATGGACATCTGGTGGATTTTGACGAGCTGATGAAGAGAAACACTTCCTACAAAGAGGAGGAAGCGGAAGAGAGAGCCCATGTATGCCGTTTGACTGGAGGAGTTAGAAATGCCTAATATGTCTCTGAAAAAGGTTCCCATGCCCGAACAGGACCCAAACGTCAGAAATAAGAACTTTAAGGAAGTTGCTTTGGGCTATACGCCGGAGATGGCGATGGAGGAGGCTACCCGCTGCCTTCACTGCAAAAACAAACCTTGTGTTGCCGGTTGCCCGGTAAATGTGCATATCCCCGATTTTATTGAAAAAGTTGCCGCCGGTGATTTTGCTGGCGCTTACGAGATTGTTGCATCCACCAACGCTCTGCCTGCTGTTTCCGGGCGTGTATGTCCGCAGGAAAATCAGTGCGAAGGCAAATGCGTCAGAGGCATCAAAGGCGAACCTGTCGCCATCGGCCGTCTGGAGCGGTTTGTTGCCGACTGGTATATGGCCAACGGCGTTGCTTCCCCGGTTGTTCCCCCCAAGAACGGCAAAAAGGTTGCCATCATCGGCGCTGGTCCTGCGGGACTTTCCTGCGCAGGCGACCTGGCCAAAGCTGGCTACGACGTCACCATTTTCGAGGCGTTCCATACGGCTGGCGGCGTTCTGGTATATGGTATTCCCGAATTCCGTCTGCCCAAGGACATTGTACATAAAGAGGTTGACAATCTGAAGGCTCTGGGCGTTAAGGTAATGACCAATATGGTGATCGGCAAAGTCCTCTCGGTGGATGAGATTTTCGAGATGGGCTACGATGCGGTGTTCATCGGTTCCGGCGCTGGCCTTCCCAGCTTCATGGGCATTGAGGGCGAGGCTCTCATCGGCGTTTACTCCGCCAACGAATACCTCACCAGAACCAACCTGATGCGTGCTTACGACGAAAGCTACGATACCCCCATCATGAAGAGCAAATCCGTCGCGGTTGTCGGCGGAGGCAACGTGGCTATGGACGCTGCCCGCTGTGCCAAACGTCTGGGCGCAGAGAACGTTTATATCGTATATCGTCGTTCCGAGGAAGAGATGCCTGCCCGTAAAGAGGAAGTGCATCACGCCAAAGAGGAGGGCATCATCTTCAAACTCCTCAACAATCCCGTCAAGATTCTGGGCGATGAGAACGGCCATGTCTGCGGTATGGAGTGCGTAGAGATGGAACTGGGCGAGCCGGACGCTTCCGGACGCCGTCGTCCCACTCCCAAGGAAGGCTCCAACTTTGTACTGGATGTGGATACCGTCATCATGGCGCTGGGCACCTCTCCCAACCCCCTGATCCGTACCACCACCCACGGAATTGAGGCTAACAAACACGGCTGTCTGGTGGTCGATGAAACCATGAAGACCACCCGTGACGGCGTTTATGCCGGCGGCGATGCGGTAACTGGTGCCGCTACGGTTATTCTGGCTATGGGTGCTGGTAAAACCGCTGCTGCTTCCATCCGCGAATATCTGGAGAAATAATATATCTGCTTTCTGCACGGAAAACGGCTGCCGGTGTCGGCAGCCGTTTTTTTATGCTTACCATCACTCACCGTGAAGTCGAAAGATGGGTACCACAGGAATCTCTCACAACCAATTCCGGTTTGAGCTGAATTTGAATTGGAGGTAGCTGAGAAAAATCGTTTTCAGCAATACGATGTAACAACAAATCAACTGCCTGTATCGCCTCCTGTTCAACGTGATAGGACATTGTAGTTAAGGGAACCTGTAAAAAGGAAGAAATATCGGTATTATCATATCCAACTAAAGCCACATCTTCTGGAATTCTGATGCCATTGTGAAGGCAATAATACATGATACCCGCAGCAGATTGGTCAGTTGTCGCAAAAATAGCCGTAAATCTTCCTCGACACTGGGTAAAAAGATATTCAGCAGCATTAAATCCGTTTTGATAATTGTGCGAGCGCAACGGATAAACAATGGAAGAATCCATGGCGCAATGATAATCGGATAATGCATCACGATATCCCTGCATCTTTTGATTATTATCTGAGACGATTGCGATACGTCGATGTCCCAATTTTAGTAAGTGTTCTGTTGCTCGATATCCGCCTACCCGCTGATCCACATATACCATGTCCAAAGGCAATGAAGTACCGCTGGAGCTCATCAGCACCAAAGGAAAATTATTATTGCGAAGTCGAATAAAATTGTGAATGGAACGTTCAGACCATACAGGATAAACGAGAATTCCCTGTACTTGTTGACTTATCAAAGCATTGATCTCCGCAACTGCATCCCCTTTGGCGCTCATCATAATCAACATATATCCCCTGCGAGCAAGTTCCTTTTCAATGATTATTGCCGCTGACATAAGAATTGGGCTTGACAGATCTCTTAAAATTATGCCTATGGTATGTGTCTCCTTTTTCACCAGAGAACGTGCAATGCTATTGGGAATATAATTTAACTTTTGAGCAGCTTCAGTAATAATCTTACGAGTCTCCTCACTAATTCGTGGACTACCGCTCAAAGCCAGTGAAACCGTATTTGCAGAAAAACCTGTTTCTTTGGCAATATCAACCAATCGTATTGTTTGTTTGCGCATCTCTCTCTTCCTTTCCGCCATCACCAGCCAGTCCTACCTTATCAATGAAAACCTATATTATAAACCATTTGGAAATCACGTTTATTTTACACGCGAGAATTTTGTATGTCAATGAACATGAACCAAGATTCATTAAAATTACGCTCATTGTATATTGTTTACTAATATATCGCAAAATGTTTATATATATTATATATATTGACAAGTATTATAAAAGGCGATAGAATATTATCGGGAAAAAAATAAATTTCCTTGTTTTTTGTAGATATTTATATTAACGATAATATTATAAACGAACCGTATAGATTTGTAAACGTTTTTTCCAAATAAAATCTGTATAATTTCTTAATTTATCAGTGAATTTTCAACTCATTATAGGATCTTTTTACGGTTATTTTTTATTGCTTATTGTATTAACGATAATATAACAATAAGATAAGGAAGGATGAATCCATATGAAAAAGGTGGTAATCGGCATCATCGGCTCTGGTTTTGCAGCCGGACTTCATTTAGAAGCTTATCAATACGTGCGCGGGATTGAAATTCAAATCAAGGCAATTTCTTCACTTGCACCAAATTTGAGAGAATATGCTAACGCGCATGGTATTTCCGATATCTATACAGATTATCGAGAAATGTTAAACGATCCTGAAATATCTTTGATCGATATTATAGTTCCTCCAGCGCTTCATACCCAGTGTATTCTTGACGCCCTGCACGCTGGAAAACATGTAATTTGTGAAAAACCTCTCACCGGATACTTCGGAAAGGACAAGGATCCTTTGCCGATTGGCAAAAAAGTGGATCGTCAAAAAATGATGGATACCGTTATGGAGGAAATGAATCAACTGAAAAAAAGAAGTTGTTGCATCCGGAAAATTATTTATGTACGCTGAAAATTGGATCTATGCTCCTGCTATACAAAAAATTGCGGAAATCCTGAAATCCAAAAACAACCGCCAACTTTTTATCAAAGCAGAGGAAAGTCACGCCGGTTCCCATGCCGGACACGCTGCCCATTGGTCTCAAAATGGCGGCGGATCCCTGATTCGTCAAGGATGTCACCCGTTGTCTGCCGCATTGTACCTAAAATCTGTGGAAGCACAGGCAAATGGTAAAAGCATTGAACTGGAAAGTGTTGTTTGCGATACCGCTTGTATTTCAGATCATCTTTCAGACAAAGAAAAAGTTCATCTGTTTTCCAGACCTATAGATGTTGAAGATTGGGCTGCTGCCACATACCATTTCACCGATGGATCTATTGCTTTGATCCTTTCCGGCGATATGGTTTTGGGTGGTGTGAAGAATTATTTGGAAAGTTATGGAACAGATGCAGTGCTGCTGGCCAGTATGTCTCCCAACAATGCCTTGCAAAGCTATTTTGTGGATGAAGAAGGGCTAGAATCAGTATATTTGACAGAAAAGGCGCAAACCAAAATTGGATGGCAATCTATTTTCCTCAGCGAGATCACGGCCCGAGGGTATGTGAGTGAACTTCAGGACTTTGTGGAATGTGCAGCAACAGGTCGTCAACCGCTGTCCGGTTTCCAGCTGGCGTATGACACAACCAAAGCGATTTACGCTGCATATCTATCCGCAGAACAAAATATGCGGGTAAACTTCTGAATAAATGAGGTGGCATAGTTGAAAAGTGTAGAAAATAATAAAAAGCATTGGAGACAACGTGCCTATCGAAGCAGATATTTATTAATGATGATGATGGTTCCTTTTCTGTATCTAATCATCTTTCAGTATGTTCCTATGTACGGCGTGCAGATTGCTTTCCGAGATTATAATCCCTATGTGGGCATTTTAAAAAGTCCTTGGGTTGGATTTGCACATTTCATCGATTTTTTTCAGTCCACTTATTTCTTTCGCTTGCTACGAAATACGTTGACCATCAGCCTTTTGCAGTTAATCGTTGCTTTTCCTGCCGCTGTCATTTTGGCACTGATGATCAATGAACTGCAAAACAAACTGATTCAAAGAGCTGTCCAAACCATAGCGTATCTACCGCATTTTATCTCTACCGTTGTAGTTGCCGGACTTGTGCTGTCCGTACTTTCTACTCGTACTGGTATTGTAAACCAAGCCATTAAGGCCCTGGGAATGGAAGAAATATCCTTTATGACCCAATCTAAGATGTTCCCTTTCATTATCCTTTTTGCTGAAATCTGGCAAAATACCGGTTGGGGTTCCATTATTTACCTTGCTGCAATGACGGCTATCGATCCTGCGCTGTACGAAGCCGCCATAGTAGATGGCGCCTCTCGCTGGGAACAAGTGTGGAATATTACACTTCCCTGCATTCTCCCTACCATCATTATTCAGTTCATTCTCAAGGTTGGAGGCCTTTTCACAGTTGGTTATCAAAAAATATTATTGCTGTATAATCCTCAGATTTATGAGAACGCGGACGTTATCGGGACATATGTATACCGGCGCGGTTTGATGGGACTGGAATATAGTTTCGGTGCTGCGGTTGACCTGTTCAATACCGTTCTCAATCTAATTATGCTCCTAGTATTTAACGCCATCTGCCGAAAGGTCAGCGACACCAGTCTCTGGTAAAGGAGAATCGATATGAAAACGCAAAAACTATCTGTGGGAGATAAAATATTTAAAACCGCTAACGGATTGTTGTTAATTATATTTTGTGCTTTGATCCTATATCCACTGTTATGGATTGTCAGTGGTTCCTTTTCCGATCCATTTGCCCTTATGACCGGTAAAGTACATCTATGGCCTGTCAATCCTACTCTTCGTCTTTATAAGGTTGTTTTCATGCATCCCGATATCTGGACATCCTATGGCAACACGATTGTTTACACCATTGTGGGTACTTTTATCAGTGTAGCCTTAACCTGCTTGGCAGCATACCCTCTCTCCAGACAGGAGTTTTTCGGTAAAAAGTTTTTCACGGCTGTTTTAATGATCACTATGTTCTTTTCTGGCGGTATGATTCCCACCTTTTTGCTGGTTCAGCAGCTAAATATGTTGGATACCATTTGGGCAATCGTTTTACCGGGATCTATGAGCGTATACAACACCATTGTAATGAGGACATTCTTTATCACAACCATTCCAAAGGATCTTGAAGATTCTGCTTTTTTGGATGGAGCCAATGACATTCAGTTTTTTGGGAAAATCGCGTTACCTCTCTCCAAAGCTATTATGGCAGTCATGGTTTTATTTTATGGTGTAACCCATTGGAACAGCTGGTTTTCAGCGTTTTTGTATATGTCCTCAAGAGAACGATATCCCCTTCAGTTGATCCTTCGGGAAATATTGATTCAAGGAAATACCAGCATTGCAGGCGGGGGTGGAGATAATGATCTGATCGGTGAAGGAGTCAAATTCGCCACGATGGTGGTGGCAACCGTTCCGATCATGTGCCTATACCCTTTTTTGCAAAAATACTTTACAAAGGGTGTAATGATAGGTTCCTTAAAAGGATGATTTCCTTAGTATCTTTTGCATGATTATGACACAATACCAATATTATTTGTGTCTATTTTTAAAGGAGGGTCTATTATGAAAAGCAAACATCTCATGGTTTCCCTTGTTCTATTGGGATTGTTAAGCGCTTCTTTTTCTGGATGCAGTTCTAGTACCTCTTCTTCAAGCACATCCTCTGACGCGGGAACATCCACATCCTCAACAATTTCTTCCGTCTCTTCGGATAGTGCACAAACAGCGCCAGCTGAAAATGAGTATGGCGTTGCTCAGATTTCTCCAACTCCCATCACATTAAGAATCTATGCTTCCAAGGGTGCTGGTACGCCGGATTATAACGATATGGAGCATATGAAAAAATATAGCGAATTCACCAATGTATTTGTCGAATGGGAGCAGCCCCCGCAAGATTTGTCCACCGAACGCTTTAACATCGTAATCGCTTCCAACGATCTTCCAGATATGTTTTGGAACATTAAGGAAGACCAGTTTACACAACTCAAAACTGCACAGGCTATCATTCCTGTCCAGGATTATTTTGCTAACTGTCCCAATATGCTCCAGGTGATTTCAGACCATCCAGAAATGGAGAATTACATCTATGATCCTGACGGAAATGCATATAGTCTTCCGTTTTTTGATGGATTAACCGTCAATGATCCCATGATTCTTCGTAAAGATTGGCTAGACAAACTGGGAATGGAACTGCCAGTTACGAAAGATGACTGGTATCAATATTGGTGCGGCGTACGAGACAATGACATGAATGGCAACGGAGATCCCAGTGATGAAATCCCGCTGTCTGGAACCAGCTTTGACGGTATTTTGTCTCTGGTAAGTGCTTTTGAGATGGACAATGGCTTTTTTGTGGATCCCTCAGATGGGAATAAGGTCAAATATTCCTTCTATGATCCCAGATATGAGGATTATCTTACCTGGATTCATCAGCTTTGGGAGGAAAAAATCATCGATTCTGATATCCTCACCACCGATTCCAAAACGCTTACCAATAATACTGCTCTCAATCTGGTGGGTTCTTACCGTGGTAAACTGAACGGTCAATTAAACACATTTATGACCACTATGCCTGAAAACATCGAGGGCTTTGAACTTTTGGCAACAGAACCCATCATGAGCGATAACGGCGTTCAGTTCCATCCAGGTTCTGTTCCACTGGTTCGCACCGATACCATTGGTGGTGTTGTTACTGTAACCAGTGAATATCCCAAAGAAGCCGTTGAATATTGTGATTGGTTCTATGACTTTTCTGATCCATATGGTGGCGCTTTTATGAACATCTTCGGTTATGAAGGTGTAACCTTCCAGTATAATGCAGATAAAACCGATTATGAGTATACCGACTGGGTTCTGAACAATCCCGATGGTCTCTCTCCTCAGCAGGCTTTGCAAACAATGACAACCCGGTGTCAGCATCCTTCCTACGTTCCACCCATCGGCAGCTTCAAGATGTGGCATCCTGCAACTGTTGCATCCTATGAAAACAATGAACCTTTTTACACTGAATCTTTGAAGTATAAGATTCCTAATTTGACCTTTAGCGATGCGGATGCCAAAACTGTGCGCAGCATTATGGCAGACGTTACTACCTATGTTGAAGAAATGACCGCAAAATTCATGACTGGAGAAGTTTCACTGGACGAATACGACACCTATGTTCAAACGATTCAGTCTATGGGCATTGATGAAGTATTGGATATCTATAACACAACTTATAGCGTGTGGAATCAGCCTCGCAGTTAGTGTTTGATACTTTCTGTATCTACTTATACCCTTAATTTTATCTTTCAGCGGAATAGGATCAAAAATATTTCGCCGAAAGATAACGATTGTAACAAACATCACAGAACAGAACAGAATAGAAAGGAAGAAAAAGTCATGATAAAAGAATTGAATCACGTATCAATAAGAACTGGAGATATGGAAAAAGCGCTGCATTTTTATGTGGACATTCTTGGCGCTAAAATTATCCGAGACGCTTCCTCTCCAGACGGCAAAGGTCGGTACGTTTATGTTCAGTTGGTGGATGGCGTTATCGAAATTATCAAAGGAAAGCCCGGTGCAGATAATTTAGGACTACAGCATGTTGCCTTTCTAATTTCCGATGACACGGATCTGCAAACGGTACATAAACAACTGGTTGATATGGGATATCATTTTACTGTAGAACCCAAAGCTGCCTCCTCAGGGGACGGATATCTTGCATTTTTTGAGGATACCAGTGGTGCCATTTTTGAGCTTATCCAGAGAAAAGAGAACATTCGTATTCCCGGCCTGAAAAATCCTCACTTGGAAGAATTCGATCATATCTCAATTCGTGTAACAGATCAAAGCTACCAAAAATGCGAGGATTTTTATCTAAAAACGCTTGGTTTTGAAGTACGTCGAATCCTGTAAGTGGTAAACTATAAC
>DBQB01000033.1:11407-12916 GCA_002305685.1 Ruminococcaceae bacterium UBA1405 | reverse complement strand
AACCGTAACTTTATTGTAGGAGGATGTCATGAAGCAAAACAGTGAACCGGCCATCCATATTTTGAGGGATACTCTTTTTAGCGTATCTTTAGCACTGAAATTGAGCGGATTTGTATCCCATCCCCCAAACTGGAATGAAAGCAAAAGGAAACGGGATTATACGCTATGGAATGTAGTGGAAGGGACGGTGTGCATCGAAATCCATCAGAAAACATATATTGCCTATCCAGGGGATGTGGTCATTTTCTCCCCAAACGTTCATTACAAAGCTTATACCGGTTCCAACGGCTGCAAATTTCTGTTTCATCGTTTTTCCCTGGATATCGGATATAAAAATGACGCCCTGGCGGAGATGAATCTTTCCGGCCTTGTCAGAGAGAAATATCTGGGAAACGCCTGTCTCGCTTTCTGTAAAAATACATTGCAAAAGCCCTTGAACCATAACCCGCTTGAAAAATATGCGTCTTTTCTCAGCTATCTCTCCCAGTTGTTGTATGTGGCTGATGCACATATGGAGCATTTTTTCCCTCTTGGAAAGCCTAATCATAACGATTCCATTACCTTTGCGCTTCGGTATCTCAACAAACACTTTACCGAACCCGTCAATATCAAGGAGATAGCGCTTCAGTGTCATCTAAGCGAAAAATATTTTATCCACCATTTTACGGAAATGGTGGGAATTTCACCGAAAAAATATATCATCGAGTGCCGAATGCGCTATGCGGAAGAGCTGTTGCGTGCTACCAATCAAAAAATTTCAGATATTGCCACACACATAGGGTATGCAGATGCCTATAGTTTCTCCAAAGCGTTCCACAAACGATACAATCAGTCCCCGTCCGAATTTCGCAAAAACGCTTGAGAACAAACGGGGGATGGAACAAAAGATGTTTTCACGATAAGGTGGACAAACAGCTGACATAGGCAGAGAGCGAGACGTGAGAAAACGCCGGCGGAAAGAAAGTGTGGTTCTGGGTGTAGCTTTATCTCTGTTCTGGCGAATCTGCTTGTCCGTTCCGAACCGGACGAGTTGACACTGATTTTGAAAAATTAGCTTCATCCTTTTTCATGAACTCTCCAATCTCTGCTGTACTTCCACACCTACACCCTGCGAATCAACAAATATTACATTGATTTTCCGAAATCCTGTAGTATAATCGAACCAGACCCGGGTTCTGGTTTCCTCAAATAAGAGCGTCGGACCGGTAGATCGCTTTCTCTCTGAAAAAGTTTTTTGAATCGGTGAATGGATTTGCGTAGCACAATCGTATTATCTATGTAATCCCAATTCATTTAACCTATAATACGGAGGGAATTCCTATGAAAAGACGACTGATGACTTTGGCAGCCATTGCAGCGGCGGCGCTGACCATCTCTGCCGGAACCATAACGGTTTTTGCCGCCGGACACCATTCCGGTGCCGGTGCTGGTGCTGGTTCCGGTATCGGTACCGGCAGCTACTGCCGCTTTGTGGATGAGGACGGGGACGGCGTGTGCGACAACGCCGGT
>DBQB01000033.1:0-11337 GCA_002305685.1 Ruminococcaceae bacterium UBA1405 | reverse complement strand
CTGCCGCTTTGTGGACGAGGACGGGGACGGCGTGTGTGACAACTTCGGTACCCATCACCACAATTCCGGACGAGGCAATGTACGGGGAAAAGGCTGCCACCGATAACCGATTACAACAACGGAGTTTTTGTATGCGCAGCGAACAAGAGGTAAACAATGCCCTGAGACGGTATTCCGATACCGTGCGGCGGGTGTGCATGATACACCTGAAAAACCATGCCGATACAGAGGATATCTTTCAGACGGTCTTTCTCAAATATCTGCTGAATCAAACGGTCTTTGAAAATGAAGCCCATGAAAAGGCGTGGTTCATACGGGTGACCATCAACGCCTGCAAAGACCTGCTGAAAAGTTTTTTCCGCAGTCATACGGTATCCATAGAAGAACTGGTACAGCTGCCCGCCGACATTCCCGCGGAACATCGGGAGGTTCTGGAAGCGGTGCTTTCATTGCCGTCAAAATACCGGGAGGTCATCTATCTGCACTATTATGAGAACTACACCGCACCGGAGATCAGCCAGCTTCTCGGCAAGAAGGTCAATACGGTATATACCTTGCTGACACGAGCCAGACAGCTGCTCAAAGAAACGCTGGGAGGTGACGACGATGAAGGATAAACTGCGTAGGGCCTTTGATTCCATCCAGGGAGACGTGTATGAGCAGTCCACCAGACATTTCCTGGAGGAAAAGACCCACGGATATACCGTAATTCCCTATCGCCGCAAACGATATCCAGCCATCCTGGCGGCCGCAGCCTGTTTTCTGCTGATGCTGGGAGGGTATTGGTTGTATTTCATCCCCACAGCACAGATCAGCATCGAAATCAACCCTTCCATACAGCTGGACATCAACCGTTTTGACCGGATCATCTCGGTGGAAGGGCTCAACGAGGACGGGGAACGGCTGGCAAAGCAACTGGAAATTCAGTTTTTGGAATACAACGAGGGAATCTCCCGGGTGATGCAAAACCAGGAGATTGCCGCTCTGCTTTCGGACAATGAAATCCTTTCCATCGGCGTCATCGGGGATCTGGGGATGCAATATGAAAGAATCCTGTCCGGTGTGGCGCAGTGTACCGCTCAACAACCCAACGCCGACTGTTATGGAGCCAACTGGGAACAGGCTGAAGCAGCAGGAGAGCTGGGAATATCCTGTGGAAAGTACCGGTATTATCTCGAGCTTGTTGAGCTGGGCAGTGAGATCACTCCAGAGCAACTGCAAGGAATGTCTATGCGGGAGATTCGGGACAGCATTGCGGCGCTGGAATCAGGCCAATCCCAGCCCCAGTCCGCAGAGGGGGATCAGGGCTCTCAAAACCAGTTATTCCCACATCAAGGCCACGGTCATGGCGGTATGGGAAAAGGCCATCGATATGCAAACAATGCGCCGCAGCCACAAGGATAATGCTGGGAATTGGTTTCGCTGGATTTTGTGAGGCCGGCCGACGCCCAGCCATATTTTCGCCATGATGGATCTTCCCAGACAAATCTGGCAATCCGATTGCAGCATACGAAATTTCCCCGAGGAAAACACAAAAAGCTCCGGAACCTGTTCATGCAGATTCCGGAGCTTTTTGCCTGAAAAAGAGCATGGTAGCTCAGTTCGGTGGAATTAAATCCGTTTCCATTTCACGCCGCCGGGGACGTCGGTGATCTCAATTCCTTGTTCCTTCAGCTGATCCCGGATACGGTCGGCTTCTCCAAAGTTTTTGGCTTTTTTGGCGTCCTGCCGCGCTGTGATCAGTGCTTCCACCTGAGGATCGCTGGCGCCGTCCTCACCGACAATGGCAAATCCGCCCGCCTTGGGGGCTGCTTCCAGCTCCTGGCGTTTTTTCTCGGCGCGCTGTATCAGATCGAGACTGAGCACCTGGTCAAAATCCGCCAGCAGCGCCAGCTTGGTGGCGTCGTTGGTTTTGTATTTGAGAACATCGTACACTGCCGTCAGCGCCAAAGAGGTGTTAAGATCGTTGCCCAGCGCCGCCAGGAATTTTTCTTTGCAGGCGTCAAAGGCGGCGCGATCTATCTCCTGGGTATCGTCGGGAGTCAAAGCCGCAATACGGGTAATCAGTTTTTGATAGGTGACCGCCGCATTGTCCAGATTTTCATAGGAAAAGACCAGATTCTTCCGGTAATGGGATTGCAGGCAGAACAGCCGGTAAACCAGCGGATCATAGCCTTTGCTTTCCAGCAGGTTGACCGTTAAAAACTCGCCCTTGGATTTGGACATCTTTCCGGTATTGGTGTTGAGATGATGTACGTGTACCCAATAATTGCACCATTTATGTCCCAGATAGGATTCGGACTGGGCAATCTCGTTGGTATGGTGGGGGAAAGCATTGTCGATGCCGCCGCAGTGGATATCCAGATCCTCCCCCAGATACTTCATCGAAATGCCGGAGCACTCGATATGCCATCCAGGATAACCGACGCCCCAGGGGGAATCCCATTTGAGGGCCTGATCCTCGAATTTGGATTTGGTGAACCACAGCACAAAATCATTTTTGTTGCGCTTGTTGGTATCCTCCTCCACCCCTTCCCGGACACCGACAGCCAGGTCCTCCTCGTCATGGTCGTTGAAGATATAGTACCGCTCCAATTTGGAGGTATCAAAATAGACGTTTCCTCCGGCCTGGTAGGCATACCCCTTCTCCAGAAGGCCGCTGATGATCTTGATGTACTGGTCGATGCAGTTGGTGGCAGGTTCCACCACATCGGGATATTTGATGTTGAGCTTTTTGCAATCGTCAAAGAAGGCGTCGGTATAAAACTTGGCAATCTCCATGACGGTTTTGTGTTCCCGGCGGGCGCCTTTGAGCATCTTATCCTCACCGGTATCGGCGTCGGAGGCCAGATGTCCCACATCGGTGATGTTCATCACCCGTTTGACGTTATAACCGGCATACCGCAGCGTCTTTTCCAGCACATCCTCCATAATATAGGAGCGGAGATTTCCAATATGGGCATAGTGGTATACGGTAGGGCCGCAGGTATACATCTTGACGATATCGGGATGATTGGGGACAAACTCCTCCCTTTTCCGGGTCGCTGAATTATATAGATACATACGTTTCCTCCTGTCGCTGAACCGGTATGATGGGTGCGCCCGGCGACAAAACTCCAAAACAGCGGCCAGGAGCACCGATAAAAAAAGCCGCCTCCTGAAAATTCTTTTCAAGAGGCGGGCAATCGATAACGGATCGCTCGCGGTTCCACTCTGATTTATCGCTCACAGCCTTAACGCGGCCATACGGGGTTTCCCCTCGCTCACGAATGCACTTTCCCGTCCCAAAACCGGTTCCCGCTTACAGCCTATGGCGAAAACTCTCTGTCGGCTTTGAACCGACGGTACTCTTTCCGGTCTACGCGATATCATATTTGTACTAGTATATTATCATCTGGCGGCAGGAATGTCAAGGCATGGTTGTGGCGCGTTTGCATTTGACCATACGGGATGATTGTACAAGGAATCCATAGATTTTGCATGAAAATTTGAAATATCATGGGAAATCTTACAATTATATAGAAAAAACAGAAAAATTTCGCTAAAAATGGTTGAATTCGGGCGATATGAATGTTATACTGAGAACGCCAAAAGGCTTTTTGGCACAAAACACAAGCACAAGGAGGGAAATCACAGGTGGACATATCCGCGCGAAGTAGGAAGTCTTTGGACAGATCCTGTATCAAGAAAAGTCAAAACCAACCGGAATGCCGCCTGAAAGCATCCCCGGTTTGTGCTGTTGCATATTTTTCGCACAACCTGTGTTGAATGTTGCCGCAGCGCTTTTGCTGCGGCTTTTTGTTTTTATGGATGCTGCATCCGGTCAGCGGCTTTGATTTTTCGAATGTTCTGTCTTGTCATCTCCCTGCTTCCTGCCAAAAACAGGAGGTTATTATTATGTATGAGAACAAAAAACTGGAAGAAGCAAAGCCGCTCGTGGAGTCCCGGGAATACGGGACGCTCCGTCATTGTTTGAGAGAGCTGGACCCCATCGATGTAGCCCAGCTGATCGGAGAACTGCCCCGGCAGGATCGGGCGGCAGTATTTCGGATGCTGAGCAAAAATCAGGCGGTGCAGGTTTTTTCGGAACTGGATCCGGAGGATATTCAGCTCATCGTCTCTGTCACCGGGGAAGAAGAACTGGCGGATATGTTTGATCATCTTCCAACCGACGATGCGGTGGATGTGTTGGAGGAGATGCCCGCCGGCGTTGTAAAGCGGATCCTGCGGGGGACCAATACCCAAACAAGAACACAGATTAACCGCTATCTCCATTATCCGGAAAACTCTGCCGGGAGAATTATGACCGCCTCTTTTGTGGAACTCAAGGCTGATATGACGGTAAAGCAGGCCATCGACCATATTCGCAAAGACGGCGAACAGCAGGATCACCTGGACAACTGCTACGTCATCGGGCCGGAAAGGGAATTGCTGGGCAGCGTTACCATCAAAGAAATCCTTTTGGCCAGCGACAGCTGGAAGATCAAAGCGCTGATGGATGATACCCCAGTATATACCGATACCCACGAAAACCAGGAACAGGCGGCGCTGCTGCTGGCGCGGTACGATCTCAGCGCGTTGCCGGTGGTGGACGGCGAAACAAGATTGGTAGGCGTCATCACGGTGGATGACGCCTTGGAAGTATTGGAGGAGGAGACCACCAAGGATCTGGAACAGATGGCGGCTATGACCCCCTCCCACAGCCAGTATCTCAAGACCAGTGTATGGTCCCTGGCCAAAAACCGGGTGGTGTGGCTGCTGGTGCTGATGTTCTCCGCCATGGTCACCGGCGCCATCCTAACCCGATATGAGGCGGCCTTTGCCGCAATGCCGGTGCTGGTCTCCTTCATTCCCATGATCACCGATACCGGCGGCAACGCAGGCTCTCAGAGCAGCACTATAGTCATCCGCGGCATGGGATTGGGGGAAATTGCCCCCAGGGATGGATTGCGGGTGTTATGGAAAGAACTGCGGGTGAGTCTGCTGGTGGGGGCGGTGCTGGCGCTGGCCAACTTCCTGCGGTTGTACATCACCTATCCAGGGCAGATGACCGTTGCTTTTGTGGTTTCTGCCTCGCTGCTCTTTACAGTGGTGATGGCCAAATGTGTGGGCGGAATTTTGCCGGTACTGGCCAAACTCTGTAAGGTGGACCCGGCCGTTATGGCCGCTCCGCTGATCACCACGGTGGTGGACGCCTGCGCGCTGATGATCTATTTTTCCATCGCACAGCGGCTTCTGGGAGTATAGCCCATTGTCACCTGTCACCGCCCTGCTCAGAAATCAGACAAGGCCATGCAGAAGGAAAATTTTTCCTTCTGCATGGCCTTTCAGCGTTTTCGATATCACAATCCTAAGACAACAGCATCCGGTCGTTGGCAAGCTCGCTTCCGCTGACCTTGGTAAACTGCTCCAAAAGGGATTCTACCGTCAGCTTTTTCTTCTCCTCGCCGGAGATGTCCAAAATGATATGGCCGTTGTGCATCATAATCAGGCGGTTGCCATGGCGAATGGCGTCCCGCATATTATGGGTCACCATCATGGCGGTCAGATGATTTTCCGCGATAATCTTTTCAGAGAGTTCCAGCACCTTTGCGGCGGTTTTGGGGTCCAACGCTGCGGTATGTTCATCCAGCAGCAGGATCTTGGGACGGCGCAGCGTTGCCATCAGCAGGGTCAGCGCCTGGCGCTGGCCACCGGAAAGCAGACCAACCTTGGAGGTCATACGGTTTTCCAGTCCCAAATCCAACATTTTAAGCTGGGTGGAAAAGAAATCCCGGTCCTCGTTGGTAACCGCCCAGCGAAGCCCACGTTTCTGACCGCGATGCAGCGCCAGAGAAAGATTTTCCTCGATGTTCATATTGGCTGCGGTTCCCATCATCGGGTCCTGAAACACCCGGCCCAGCAGATTGGCCCGCTTATATTCCGGCAACCGGGTTACATCCTCTCCATCGATAACAATGGTTCCGGCATCCACCGGGAACATCCCGGCCAGACAGTTGAGCATGGTAGATTTTCCGGCGCCGTTGCCGCCGATGATCTGTACAAAATCCCCGTCCTGCAAGTGCAAATTCAGGTCGTTGAGCGCTTTCTTCTCATTGATGGTGCCGGGGTTAAAGGTTTTATGTACCCCTGTAATATCCAGTTTATTCATAACTTCTGTATGCTCCTCTCTCAGCGGGCGGCGGCATTTTTCTTTCTGGCGTCCAACCACCCTTTGATCATGGGGGTAGAGAGACAGAAAGCTACCGTAATGGCGGTAAACAGCTTGAGGTCGTTGGCATCCATGCCGGCTTTGAGAACCAGAGCGATGATAATACGGTAGATAATAGCGCCCAGGCTGACCGAAACCAATGTGCGCTTGAAGGTACGGGTGCCAAAAAGTACCTCACCGATGATCAGAGAGGCCAGCCCAATGACGATGGAGCCGGTGCCCATCTGGACGTCCGAGAAGGACTGGTACTGGGCAATCAGCGCGCCGGAAAGGGCCACCAGACCGTTGGAAAGTACCAAGCCCAAAATTACCATATTGGAGGTATTGATTCCCTGCGCACGGGCCATATTCTGGTTGTTTCCGGTTGCCCGGATAGCATTTCCCAGCTCTGTTCCAAAAAACCAGTACAGCGCCACAGCCACAACGATCACCGTAACGGTTCCAACAATCAAACTTGAGATCGAGGTGGAGAGACCCATCCGCTGCAAAGGAGAAAACACCGTCTCCACCCGAAGCAGCGGCACATTGGATTTTCCCATCACCCGCAGGTTGATGGAATACAGTGCGATCATGGTCAGTATACCCGAGAGCAGCGCGGGGATACGCAGCTTGGTATGCAGCAGTCCTGTACAAAGTCCCGCCAGCAAACCGGCAATCGTAGCACAGAGCACCGACAGCCAGGGGTTCATGTTGGCGCTGATCATCCGTGCGGCAACTGCACCACCCAAAGCGATGGTACCCTCCACAGTCAGATCCGCCACATCCAGGATACGGTAGGTGATATAGACGCCCAGCGCCATGACGGCCCAGAGAAGTCCCAACGCTACCGCGCCGATCAATATTTCCAGCATGATTTTTCCATCCTTTTCTAAATTTCTGAAACAGCGAAAACCGGTATCTATATGCACAAAAGGCTGTCCTACAACTTTGTAGGACAGCACTCTGCGAACCGCACAACCGCGGCGTCTTTGCTGTATAAAAGAATTACTGCGCCATAATATACGGCTGCAACTCCTCGGGAATGGTAACGCCGATGGCCTCGGCTACCTCACCGTTGATGCAGAAATCATACTCGGTGGAAGATTCCACCGCCATGGTGGAGATGTCCTCTCCTTCCAGTACCCGCACAGCCATCAGGCCAGCCTGATGCCCGATGTTATAATAGTTGATACCCAAGGTGGCCAGACCGCCGGTTTCCACCATTCCCGATTCCCCGCAGATCACAGGGATTTTATTTTCGGTGGTGATGGCGCTCACGGTAGGAATGGAGGATGCCAGAACATTGTCTGTGGGAATATAAATCGCGTCGCACTCCGAGACAATGGAGGCAGTTGCCTGCTGTACATCGTTGGTGCTGGCAACGGTGCGCTCCACATAGGCGATTCCCTTGGCGTCCAGAATCCCTTTGGCAATCTCCACCTGCAATCTGGAGTTATCCTCGCTGGAGTTGTAGAGGAAGCCGACGGTTTGTACATCCGGACAAAGCTGGAACATCAGATCCAACTGAGACTCGATAGGATTCATATCATTGGTACCACTGACGTTGGTGCCAGGATTGTCGTTGGAATTGACCAGTCCAGCTTCGGCAAAATCGGTAACCGCGGTAGCGATGATGGGAATGGTCGTGGTCTTACCGGCTACCGCCTGCGCAGCAGGCGTTGCAATGGCCAATACCAAATCCATTTTGTCACCAATAAATTTATCCGCAATGGTGGAAAGATTGTTGGCCTCTCCCTGTCCGTTCTGATATGTAATCTCGATATTTTCTCCGTCCTTATATCCCTCCTCTTCCAGGGCGGCAATAAAACCTTCCCGGGCAGAATTGAGAGCAGGATGATCCATCAGCTGAATGATACCAATTTGTGTCTTGCCATTGTCTGTACTACAGGCAGCCATAGACAACGCCATTACCAGCGCAACTGCGGCAGCGGCAATGCGACGAAATGTTTTCATAAATTTTCTTCCTTTCTCTGGACAACCGGCTCACCGGTCCTCCTCTAATCCTCCAACATCTTCCTTTTTCCGTTTCCACAGTAGCTTTTACTATTACTATGTTGATTTAACAAGTAAAAGCTTTAAAGGAGCAATGGGTTATGAGTAACATTATATAGGATTCCCGACGATTGTCAAGGAAAAGGAACAATATTATGCAATATTCCTTACAGATCGGATTCCACAAAATGGACGGATGACTGCTCCCAATATTTTCGGTAGCATCTTTTGTTATTGCCATCCAAATTCAGCTGATACAGCCGGAAGGTCACCAAAATATTTTTGGGTTGCCACTGCTCCTGATACGAGTATTGGTACTGCATCCCCAACCGTCTCATCACCAGCCCACTGCGGGGATTACGGATATCGTGGGTTGCCGTGACAAAGGGGATACCGGCTTGCCTGATCTGTCGTATCACCGCCTCACAGGCTTCCGTAACCATTCCCTGATGCCAAAACTCCTTTCGCAGCCCATATCCCAGATCATGGCTTTCTCCCAAATCCAGATGCACATATCCGATTGGGATATCATCCTCTTTCCGGCAGATGGCATACCGGCAGTGGCAGGGTTGCCGGTATGCCGCTGCATATCGCTGTTCATATAGTTTCTTCCCTTCTTCCAGAGATGTGATGGGGAACCAGGGAAGGAAGGTGTTGACCTCCCTGTCTGCGTAAATTTCCAAAATAGCCGGGAGATCTGCATCGGTAAAACGGCGCAATCTCAATCTACTGGTCTCCAAAACAGAGGTTTTTACAACATCCACGGATCCATTCCTCCTAAGATTACCTAGATGCTGCTGACGCCATCATCCAAAATTTGGTAAACCCGTTTCATATCCATCCCAGCACGAACCCCTTCCGCCAACAGATCATACTGTTTTTCTTTGTATGCCTTCCAATCAACGGCGCTTCCAGTCAACGGCAAACCTTTGCGCTCCATCAGCGCCCGGACAATGGCGGCGGCGATTCCCTCCCCGTCGAAGATTCCGTGCAGATAACTGCCATATAGATTTTCTCTGGCGCAGCCGTCCGGCAGTTCCGCCTGACATTCCAGCCGCTGGCTGAGGACCACGGCCGCGTTTTCCGATGGCGGCACCTCTGTAGTCCCCATATGAATTTCGTACCCCTCAACCGCCATACCGGAGAGAGAGGCAAAGGTTCCCTCCAGCTTTCCAAAGTGGCCTTTGGCCTGGGTTCTGGTTTTCTCCGGGGCAAACACCGTATGCACCGGCAAAAGTCCCATTCCCCGCAGAGTTCCGCCACCCTCCACGCCTGTGGGGTCTGAGATCGATTCGCCCATCATCTGATACCCGCCGCAGATTCCAAACACCGGGATTCCTCTGCCAGCCGCTTTCAGGATTGCTCCCTCCAGCCCGCTTTGCCGCAGCCAGCGCAGGTCGCTGAGGGTGCTTTTGGTTCCCGGCAACAAAATCAAATCGGGGTTTCCCAACTGTCGAAGCTCCGAAACGTATCGAAGGGATACCTCCGGCATCATCTGGAACACATCGAAATCGGTAAAATTGGAGATGCGGGGCAGCCGGATTACGGCAAGATCCACAGCACCGGGACGTCCAACGCTTCCCAGCCGCTCCGAAAGGCTGTCCTCGTCCTCAATGTCCACCCGAAGGTAGGGGATGGTTCCCACCACCGGTTTCCGGGTAATCTCCTCGATCATCCTCAGGCCCGGTTCCAGGATGGATACATCCCCTCGAAATTTGTTGACAATCAAACCTTTGACCATCTGCTGTTCCCAGGGTTCCAGCAGCAGCATGGTTCCGGCCAGCTGGGCAAACACCCCTCCGCGATCGATATCCCCCACCAGCAGTACCGGCGCCTTTGCCATGCGAGCCATCCCCATATTGACGATATCCACCCTTTTGAGGTTGATTTCCGCCGGGCTGCCGGCTCCCTCAATCAATATAACGTCGTTCTCCGCCGCCAAAGAATCGTAGGCCCTCTGGATATCCGGAATGAAATCCGTTTTGCGTTTAAAATATTCCCGGGCAGTCATATTTCCCACCGCTTCTCCGTTTACAATCACCTGTGAACCCATATCGCTGGTGGGCTTGAGCAAAATGGGATTCATCCGCACATCCGGCAGGATTCCGGCCGCCTCCGCCTGTACCACCTGAGCCCGCCCCATCTCGTAACCATCTCTGGTGATATAGGAATTCAGCGCCATATTCTGTGACTTAAAAGGCGCTACCCGGTAGCCGTCCTGTTTTAAAATCCGGCACAGCCCCGCCACCAGCAGACTCTTTCCTGCATTGGACATGGTGCCTTGTATCATCAGTGCTTTGGCCATATTCATTTCCCCTTTGCTCCTGCTTGATTTCACGCTTTATTGTAAAGGCCCCTCCTGGGTTTGTCAATTTTCTCCCGGCTCTTGACATCGCTGGGCAGGCAGTATATCCTAGAAACACCTAAGGGCTTGTCTGGAAATCTGCCCAAACAGCTTATAAATTCCCATTGTTTATCAACATCGGGTATGTTGTATAAGGCCCACTCACCTCGTACCCATACTGCCAACCAGCTGAGAAGGGAGAAGATTGTATGGATGCTGCCATTGTCACCTGGGTAACCGAACATCTGCGCCATCCGTTTCTCGATCCTGTTATGATCGTCATTACCTATTTGGGGGAAATGGGACTGCTCTGGATCCTGATTGGTCTTTTGATGTGTATCAGCCATTCCTACCGGCGTTTCGGCGTCTATCTGCTGCTCTCTCTGGCGGTCGGATGTGTCATCGGAGAGGGGCTGCTCAAACATCTCTTTGGCCGGATACGCCCGGTGGACGCCTTACAGCTTACACTGCTGATCCCACATCCCGGAGGATTCTCTTTCCCCTCCGGTCACTCCTGTTCCTCCTTTGCCGCCGCAATCAGTCTGAGGTATGCCAACAAGCGTTGGGGCAACTGCGCGCTGATACTGGCTTTTCTCATCGCCTTTTCCCGCCTTTACCACGGCGTTCACTATCTCACCGATATCTTAGCCGGCGCGGCCTTGGGTGCGCTTGTAGCAATACTGCTGTATCGGATTCTTTTCCGGTTCCTCCATCCAAGCAGCGGCGCAGGCCCTTCGGTATAAAATGGCGCTTATGCTTTTGAACTCTGAACTGCACCCCATTTGTTAGA
>DBQB01000030.1 GCA_002305685.1 Ruminococcaceae bacterium UBA1405 | reverse complement strand
ACCGTAACTTTATTGTAGGAGAATAGTATGATTTTTACCCCTTTTGAGCAGCTTTCCCTCTCCGAACCTCTGCTGCGGGCGGTAGAGGAGATGGGCTTCACCGGGCTCACGGAGATTCAAGCCCAGAGCATTCCATATATCCAACAAGGCCTTGACATCATAGGACGGTCTCAGACCGGTTCCGGAAAAACGCTTGCCTTTGGCATCCCGGCGGTGGAGGCGGTGGACCCCCAGCTGCGTCAGCCTCAAGTGCTGATCCTCTGCCCGACCCGGGAGCTGGCGATGCAGTGCTGTGCTCAGCTGCGCAAGCTGTCCCGGTACCGTCCTGGGGTCCGTCCGGAGGAAATATATGGCGGTGTCTCCATGGGCCGGCAGATCTATGCCCTGCGCGGCGGCGCCAACATCATTGTGGGCACGCCTGGACGGATTATGGATCATATACGCCGAGGCACCCTCTCTCTGGAGAAGATTGGGCTGGTGATTTTGGACGAGGCGGACGAGATGCTGAGTATGGGCTTTCAGGAGGACATCGAAACCATCCTGAAGGATACCCCATCCCAGCGTCAGACAGTACTGTTTTCCGCCACAATGCCCGCCGAGATCCTCTCCATCACCCAGAAATTCCAGCGGGATCCTGTGATGGTTGAGATCGACAAAAAACAGCCGTCGGTAAAAACCATCCGGCAGCTCAGCTACGAAGTCCCTCCCACCCACAAAATGGAAGCGCTTCAACTGCTGCTGTGCAGCTACCATCCCCATCTGGCCATCATCTTTTGCAACACCAAATCTGCCACCGATCAGCTGACCGAATATCTGATCCAGCACGGATTGGAAGCCCAGGGGCTGCACGGGGACATGAAACAGCAGCAGCGCACCCAGGTGTTATCCGGTTTTAAATCCGCCAGAACCCATATTCTGGTGGCCACCGATGTGGCGGCCAGAGGCATCGACGTGGAAAATGTGGATTTGGTGGTAAACTTTGATCTTCCCAGCGACCCGGAATACTATATTCATCGGATCGGACGGACCGGACGCGCCGGAAAATCCGGCACCGCCATCTCGCTGTTCTGCGGCAGACGGCAGCAGTGGCAGCTTCGGGATCTGGCAAAATTCGCAAAGAGCGAAATCGAATCTCTTCCCCTACCCACCGCCGGCCAGGTGATGGAGATGGAGCAGCAGCGGCTGCTGGAAGAGATGGAAAACCGCCTGACAGACCTTCTCAAACCCTCCTGCATGGCTCTGGCGCAGCGGCTGCTGGAAAAAGCAAATTCCCTGGGAAAGACGCCGGAGGAGACTGTGGCGCTGCTGCTGGAACAGCTGGGCGGCAACATGGTGCTGCCGGAAGTTCCTGCCCTTACCCGGGAGAAGTCGGAGCGTCCAGCACGTGTTCGGGATTCGGTTCGCACCGCCGCAGCCAGACGCCGTCAGGACGAAAACGCCGCCTATCTGCTGCTGGGCATTGGCAAGCGGGAGCGGGTAACCCCCCGCCATATTGTGGGCGCGCTGACCCAATATACCAACCTCTCTGGGCTGGAGATCGGAAGAATTGAACTGTATGAGGATCATACCATTGTGGGGATTCCCCGGGAAAAGCTGGCCGGGGTACTGGCACAGCTGCAAAGTCTCAAAATCTGTGGGCAAAGGACAAAGGTTGAGCCCTGCGGCGGAGGGACTTTGGCCAACCAAAGCCACCGCAGCTCCCACAGCCATCCATCCCGCTTTCCCCACCGCCATAGAACCACTGGACAATCGGAGAAAAAACGGTTAAACTAATAGTAATACAACACAGTAGTTTCCCGCAGAAAGAGGTGAAGGATATGGATATCACACAGCGCAAAATCAGCAGAATTGCCCGTCAGGCCCAGCGATACACCAATGGTTCGCTGATGAAATTGGGGGTAGGTTCTACCGAATACGAGTGCATCCAGATCATTCGCCGCAACGAGGGCGCCAGCCAATCGTTTTTGCGGGAACAGCTTCACGTGGATAAGGCGGCTGTGGCCCGCATGATCGCCAGCCTGGAAAAAAAGGGGCTCATCACCCGCCAGCGGGATGAGCAGGACAAACGCACCAACCATATTTATACCACCGAAAAAGCCCAAGAAATCCGCGCCGACAAGATGGGGGCGGAATCCATGTATTACGAATGGCTGCTGGAGGGGTATTCCCCGGAGGAGCTTGCACCTTTTTTGGAGGTACTGGATAAGCTTTATGAAAAGTCCCGTGCAGAACGGCACGCAGACTATCAGAATTTTAAGGCGTGGCTTGCGCGCAAGAATCATCCCAATTCTCCGGAGGAAGGGTAGCTTACCGTCCAAAATGATAGAAACTCCCTAAGCAACAAGAGAAAGCCAACGTGATTTTAAACTGCACCTCGTTTGTTAGACAGNNCTGTCTAACAAACGAGGTGCAGTTCATTTTGTATAAAACACTTGTCTCTGTTTATGCCATGAAAGATTATTTTGCTTGTTTAAAATATTTTAAGCACTCTGATGGAGCATTCATTACAGTTCTTGGATTAATTTGACTTTCAACGGACGTTTTGTAAGGAACTCGGCATTTTTGTCCATTGTTGTCCTCGGATGCTGATAAATATCAACATCCATCATTATCGGCTCGTCAATCTCAAACAAATAACCTTTTTCGACTCCATTGTGGAAAATAGTTCCATCGTCATCATATCCCAGCATTGTTGGCTGATGTGAAAACGCTTCCGCCAATTCTCTCCACTGGGTGACAGTACTGCCTTCCCTTAATAACGCAAATATAATATTGGAACCATGATACCATACTCCATTGGGATCTATTTCTAACTTCATTCTTACCTCCAACAAGCTCATCCACATGTACTATATCTTTAGAGGTATAAATATTCCTCTTCGTCTTTAGAACAACAGATAGCTCGTGTACCATTTAGGCGCCAAAGCGTTAAGAATCCATACTGCTTTGGGTGCTTTAATGCGCAAAAAGCCCAGTATTTTTAAGGGCTTCTGTTTTGAATGGCACAAGCTTAAATATTATTTTTTATTGCGCACCATCCGCAGATGATCCCGTTTCACCCGTGAAGATACCCGGGTACGGGGCTCCAGTTGACGGTATAGTTTGGAAATTTCACTGCGGGTGAGACAATACCGGCTGGATTTCCCCGCTTTTTTCAGGGTACGGCGCAGCTCCGAGGCATGGATGATCCAGGCGTCGGTATCCCGCAAATCCAGTTCTTTGAAGGTGCAGCGATCGGAAAAGACGATGATGGAATGAAAATGCTCCCGATCCTCCCTTCCCAGGAACTTCATCAGCGAGGCAATGTGTCCCTGGTTTTGCCGGATGGGATTGTAAAAATTCATCCGCTCCCCGTTGGGAAAGGTTTGCAGCCAGTATTGATCCTGAGATGAACCAAAAATCCATCCCGAATAGGACTTGTTTTCCACCACATACACCCCGGAATGGTGCAGCATAATCAGATCGATCTCGGTGGTGGAGCGTGCGGTGGGAATATAGACGTTGCTGAGGATACGCCGGTATCCGCCCAAAGCTTCAAAGGCTTCCTCCAGCGCCTGTTCCCCTTTGCGTCCCACCTCCTGCAGATATTTTTGTTTGCGCCGGCGAAGCAGGCTGCGGCGAACGCCGTGCCAAATACCAAAGCAAAGCAGCAGTACCACTGCCGCCAGCGCCAGATAACTCCAAAACGGTAGTCCTTTCATTCCTGTCTGAACACCTTCTCCATATGGATATGGGGGCAATGCTCATCCATATAGATATCCCCCATGGCGGTATACCCGCACTTTTCATAAAACGGACGGGCCTGACACTGGGCTGAAAGCCCGATGCGATAAGCGCCCACCGCTTTGGCCTGTTCCTCCAGCGCGGTCAGCACCGCCCACCCCAGATGCAGCTTGCGCGCTTTGGGGAGCACTGCTACCCTGCCCACCGTCCAGCATCTGCGCAGCGGATCGTCGGTGAAAAGCCTGCCGGTCCCCAGCGGTTCCCCGTCCCGATACACCACCACATGGAAGGCCCTTGCGTCGATGTCGTCAAATTCGTTTTCAAATCCCTGTTCCTGCATAAATACTGCGATGCGGATATCTTTTGCCTCTTGGGTCACATACCTGGTAACGATGACGTTTTGCATACGGCATCCCCTTTCCTTCTGTCCTGTGTCAGTGTCAGCGCCAATCATCAAGGCACTGCTGTCTTTAACAATACCGCAAAAACCGATCCTCTGTCAATGGCGCGTAAGAAAAAAAGCCGCCTTTTGACGGAGCGCAAAAGGCAGCAAAAATCCATATCAAAAACCTACACTATCCTGGTATTGCCGGTAAATCTCCTCGGCCAGCGCCGGATCGGATGTCCCGGTTTTTTTCACCCAATACACCTTGGTATACTGGGCGGGATAGCTCAGCAGCCGGTAATCCTGATGCCGAATCTCGACCCAGTCGCCTACCTCCAGCTGCTGCGCAGAAATCTTTTTTCCGTCTTGGTCTTTCAGCGTTACGCCATCCAGATGTAGAGTGGTAAGTTCTTCATCCTGCGCAGCGGTCCAAAGTATTTGATCCTGATGATATACCACCACCGCTTGGGTAGTCACAACATCGCGCTGCCAAAACCAGAATCCAATGGCAGCAGCCGCACACAACATAATCAGTACTGCGAGAACGCCCCATTTTTGCACTGCTTTCAAAAGACTTCCCTCCCCTTTTTGCTTACTGATACCCAATCAGTTCGCTGCATCCGGATCCGAGACGCTTTTGGAGATACGGTATTTCACGGTATTATCACTGAAATCAAAAGAAATCAACTGGGTTCCGCCGCTACCGTCGGAGGTAATCATCGACATCATATTGCCGCTGAGAGAGATGGTCCCCTCTCTCCCCAAAAAGCTCCAGCTTCCAACTGCTCCGCCATTGGCCAGATCAATCGAGACCACGTTCAGATAATTGGGCTCCACCGGATCGTCGATCACCGAAATGTTTTCCGCAGGGATGGGAGCAGCTTCTTTCTGTAGCTGCGCGTTATACTGACTGGGCAACAGCTGAAAAACGGTATCCTCGTCGGTAATACCATCGGAGCTGGCCTCCACAACTCTGGCGTCTACCCACTGATTGGCTGTCAAATACAGTACCCCGTCTGCTGAAAGGTAACTTTGCTGAAAAACTCCAGAAATTGAGATGGTGTTGAGCAAAGAAGCGGTATAATTGTCGTCCAGCTGGTAAAGGTACGCCGTCACACCGGGCTGATCTTGCGCCTGATTGGAGTGGCTCTCCCCTTGGGCAAAGCTGCTGGAATCGACGCACACCAAAAGATTGGCGTAAGAAAACAGTTCAGACACCGATTGATTCTGCGGCAGCAGAATAGAAGCGTCCTCCTCCATGGTTTGGGCGTTAAACAGATGCAGAATGTCGTTTTCTTCCTTCTGTTCCAGCCAGTAAACCCATTCGCCGCCATACTGCTGAACGACCAAATTGCCCTGGCCATTCCCGCCGGATACGGCAAAGGGGGCGGTATTAGCCGAAGCGTTTTCAGATGGCTCCGTCACAGAAGTCTGCTCAGACGCAAGGATACTTGACTCCAGGGTATTTGATTCTGATTCTAACGCCTCCGATTCCGGCGTTATCGATTGTTCGGTCACCGCCGTCTCCGTTTCTTCCTCTGTCAGGTTCTCCGGTACATCATCAATCATAGCCGTCTCCGGGCTTACCTGCAAGACGTTGGATTCTTCCTCCGACGCAGGCACAGCTTCTTCCCCGTCGGCGGTAGCCTCATCGGTAGCATCCTTTGCAGAAGCGGCGTAACGCTCCTGTGGAAAATCGCTCAAAATCTGAAGCGTCTGTACCACCTGCTGATATTTGTCGGTGAGCAGCTCCAGATCGTCGGCAGGGATTGCTGAAGAAGAGGAAACCCCGGCGCTGGCGGCGCCCTGCGCAAAGTTTTGTGAGACGCCCAATGCGGGCAAAAACCTGGAAAGCCCGAACAAAAGCAAAAACGCCGCTGCACAGGTAGAAATGATATAGACCGAACGCCTCCGGGTCAAAACCCCGTTATCCATCGAAACAAGAGCGGGCTGTTCGTTGAGTTTGGCAAGCAAATGAGAAGATTGCAGAGATGGAGGAAGGGTGATGGAATCGTCTTGTTCCGCCAATGTATTGATCTTTTGCAGAACTTTTTCTTCATCTTCGCTGCTTAATTTTTTCATATACCAATCACTCCTTTCTCCTTACTGTAAAATTGCGCGCAGCTTCGCCAAGGACCGATGCAGCTTGGAGCTTACGGTCCCATGGGGACAGCCCAGCATACCGGCCACCTCACGGGTTGTGTACCCATAGATGGAAGTAAGCACCACGATCTGTCGTTCCTGAGGGGAGAGCAGTTTAAGCGCTTCCATGGCGGCGCTGCTCTCAGAGAGATCCTCCGAAGGATCTGCGCCGCCGGAAATCTCCTCGGTCAGTTCCAACGTATCCCGCCCACGGGCATATTCTTTGAATTTGTGTTTGATTTTCACGCTGAGAATCTTCATAATCCATCCCTTGAAGGCAGATTCATCCCGCAGAGTATGCAGTCCGCGGAAAGCATCCATAAAGGTTTCCGAAACCACATCCTCTGCGTCGAAAGGATTTCCCAGGGAATACAGGGCATATTTATACAGATACAGGGATAAACTATCATATAACTGCGCAAAGCTGCGCTGATCGCCCAACTTTGCGCTTTTCACCAAAGCGATATCGATATCCAAACTTATGTCCACCACCATTCTGGCTGAAAACCGGTTCATCTATTAAGTGGGTAGAATTTGGAAAATTATTGCACCACCCACAAAAAACTCTTTCCGGCGAAAACGCCGGGTTTATCCTATCATAACATAAACCGAAAAAAAAGCAACCAAAAAGCAATATTTGGCATATACAGACCATACGGCAACGATTTTCTGCTAATTGTGCGTCATTTTCTCTTGACAAATCCATCTGGGCACGCTATGATAAATACACATTCAAAACATCCTCAAATACGTTGCAGAGGAATAGTAGGAACAACCTGACGTATCCAGAGAGCTGAAGGGCGGTTTATCCCCATGGTGAAATTCAGTTGCGGCGGTGTTCCGAACTCACCTTGAAGTAGCTGTCTGAAAGCAGTTTTGCCGTAGGCGCAGCCGGAGACTGTCCGTTATCACGCAGTAGGATATAAGGCTGGAAATATTCTGGTCCGTATCTGTAAAGGGGGATTTCCGGGAAACGGAAATCCAATTAGGGTGGTACCGCGTAGGAGTTAAAATCCTTCGTCTCTAACAAAGAGGCGAAGGATTTTTTATTTTGTTGGCAATTTCCAACAATCGCCGCCTCTCATAGCCCTTACGATAGGCAACGTGGGATGAACATAATCCAACAAAACCTAGAAAGGAACATCATCTATGAAAAATGCTGAGAAATATGCCATTGGATATTTTGCCCCGCCGGAAAGATGCCTCAAATGGGCTATGAAGGATCACATTGAAAAAGCACCCATCTGGTGCAGCGTAGATCTGCGGGACGGCAACCAGTCGCTGATTGTACCGATGAGCCTGGAAGAAAAAATCGAGTTTTTTAAATTTCTCTGTCAGCTGGGCTTTAAGGAGATTGAGGTAGGGTTTCCGGCTGCCTCTGAAACCGAATATGCCTTCCTGCGTACCCTGATCGAACAGGACTTGATCCCCGACGACGTGGTAATCCAGGTGCTGACCCAATCTCGGGAGCATATCATCAAAAAAACCTTTGAGGCGCTGCGGGGAGTCAAACAGGCGGTGGTACATCTGTACAATTCCACCTCTGTGGCCCAGCGGGAACAGGTTTTCCGCAAATCCAAGGATGAGATCATTGATATCGCTGTTTTTGGTGCAAAGCTGCTCAACCAGTATGCCGCCGAAACAGAGGGAAACTTCTCTTTTGAGTACTCCCCCGAGAGCTTTACCGGTACCGAGATGGAGTTTGCACGGGACATCTGCAACGCCGTCATCGATATCTGGAAGCCAACCCCGGAGAAAAAGGTCATCATCAATCTGCCGGTCACCGTTTCCATGTCCATGCCCCATATCTACGCCAGCCAGATCGAATGGATGTGTGAAAACCTCAACCATCGGGAAAACCTGATTATCTCGCTGCATCCCCACAACGACCGGGGCTGTGCGGTGGCGGATTCCGAGCTGGGACTGCTTGCCGGAGCGGACCGGATTGAGGGTACCCTCTTTGGCAACGGCGAGCGCACCGGCAATGTGGATATTGTGACGCTGGCGCTGAATATGTTCAGCCATGGAGTTGACCCGCAGCTGAACTTTGAAAATCTGCCGGAAGTGGTGGCGCTGTACGAGAAGGTCACCCGGATGCACGTCTATGAGCGGCAGCCCTACTCGGGCGCGCTGGTGTTTGCCGCCTTCTCCGGCTCTCACCAGGACGCCATCGCCAAGGGTATGAAATGGCGGGAGGAGAAAAACTGCGCCCGCTGGACAGTGCCCTATCTGCCCATCGATCCCCACGATGTGGGACGGGAATACGAGGCGGACGTCATCCGCATCAATTCCCAGTCCGGCAAAGGCGGCATCGGTTACCTGCTCCAGCAAAAATATGGCTTCCAGCTGCCCGGAAAGATGCGGGAAGAGTTTGGATACCTGGTCAAGAGCGTATCCGACCACGCCCACAAGGAACTCCAGCCGGAGGAAGTCCACGAAATCTTCCAGCAAAACTATGTCAACCTCTCCCACTCCCTGGAACTGTTGGAGGCCCATTTCACCCAAACCCAGGGCATCCATGCCACCGTTACCCTGCGCCGCGGCCAGCAGACCCAGGTCATTGAGGCCGACGGCAACGGACGTTTGGACGCCATCGCCAACGCCATCCGGGACGGCATGGGAATCTCCTTCACCCTGACCAGCTATACCGAGCACGCGTTGGAAAGCCGCTCCAGCTCTAAAGCCTGTTCCTATGTGAGCATCACCGGAACAGACGGCAAAACCTATTGGGGCGCCGGAATTCACAGCGATATCATCATGTCCTCCGCCTTTGCGCTGATCAGCGCCGTCAACCGTATGTTGGCGCAGTAAAAAGGAAGCCCCACGAGCAACCTGTTCGCCTATATATAAAGAAAGAAGGTTACCTGAAACCACCGTCTCTGCGGTTTCAGGTAACCTTTTTCATATCATATCAAAATACAATCCTTCGGCGAGGAGCCTAATATTTACCCGACAGTGTCAAACCGTGCGTACGCTTATTCCAGCACGTCATAGGTAAATTGCAGGAAATCTGCGACGCCTCCCTCTCCATGGGTGTGGTAGCTAAAGAGCGCGGGGCGAACGCCCTTCCAAAATCCGTTTGCCAGGGCACAGTTGGAGCCCAGCGGCAGATATCTCACACCGTCCATCGAAAAAGAAAAGCGGGTGTTTGCCGCCAGCGCCACATCACAGCGCAGCAAAATCTGCCCGGCAACCTCCGGCCCATGGGAAACCACTGCATCGGTCACCGCTTCCAGATAACAGCGTCCCTGCCGGTTGACGACTTGGATATAGTTTTCCTTTCTGCCACCCAACAGAGCTAGTCCAGCGCGCTGGCCGGACGCCATTCCGGAGAGGTCCAGCAAAAGGGTAATCTGTCCGGAAGTCCCCATCAGCTTTTGGGTCAGGGTGTTGGGTGCTGAAAAAAGATCCTCCGCCGGCAGCGAGTGCAGCCGCAGTGCGCCGGGACGCTCTTTCAAACTCCAGTGGCTGTCCACCGGATTGTGGTTAAACGCCCACTGAAGCGAGAGGGTTTCCCCGGAAAAATCGTCGCTGGTCTGAGGCAGCGATGGCTCCTGGGAAAAACCGGTGTTGGGCTTTCTCCAGATTTCCACCGGTTCCCCGTCCACCCCCATCATCGGCCAATTGTCCACCCACTCCACCGGCTGCAGATGAACCACCCGGCCCAGGGTGCCTACGTCCTGAAAATGCAGGAACCAGCTCTCCCCGCTCTCGGTCTCGATGAGGGAACCCTGATGAGGCCCATTAATATCGGTTTTTCCGGTCTGTAACACTACCTTGCGCTCATAAGGGCCATAGATGTTTTTGGAGCGCAGCACCGTCTGCCAGCCTTTGGCCACGCCGCCCTCCGGGATCACCAGCAGGTAATATCCGTGAGAGTGGTATATCTTGGTTCCCTCCGCAATCTTCCCTACGTAGACCACCTTTCCGTCGTCCAATAACCTGCGTCCATCGGCAGAAAGGCGATGAATAATGATAGGGCCTGCCCCCAAAACGCTGTGTCCCAGGTAGGCCTGACCGTCTGCATCCCAGAACGGACAGGGGTCCTCCCAACCAGCGGTAGCATATACGCAGTGAAGGGGTTCCCAGGGTCCGGCAGGATTCTGCGTCCGGGTCATAAACAGCCCTTCAGTGGGGGTGCAGAAGTAAACATAAAACCATCCATCGTGATAGGTGATGGAGGGAGCCCAGCTGCCCTTGGCATATCCGGTCATATCGCTATAGTGGGGCGCCATCTCCAGCCGGTCATAAACCTTGCCGATGATGGACCAGTTGACCAGATCCCGGGAATGGAGCACCGGCATCCCCATATAGTGGAACTCAGAACAGATCATATAAAAATCTTTTCCGACCCGAACCACATCCGGATCAGAGTAATCGGCGTTGAGCACTGGATTGCGGTAATATCCGTTGCCCAGATCGCCCCAGCAAGGCGTATGCATAACAAAAACCCCTTTCATCCTGCTTTCCGCGGTAAAGTATCAAGGATATTGTACCTTGAAGCGACTTGGATTGCAACGCCGGAGGGTGGAAAATTTCTCCGATCAGGAGTTTCGTTTTTTCCATTTCACCGTAGAACAGAAAGGTTTTGTCCCTTGACAGTGACCTTACGTCAGATGGTACAATGGACTCGAAATGAAACCTCTGAAAAAAGGAGCAGCCTTATGAAGATCAAAGAAGCATCCATCCAAACCGGTTTGACCGAGCGAACCATCCGTTTTTATCAGCAAAAGGAATTGCTCTCCCCTGCCAGTTACCGTCAAAACGGTAAAAATTTTTGCGATTATTCTCCGGAAGATATCGTCCGTCTCAACCGGCTGGCCCTCCTTCGCCGGGCAGGCTTCTCGGTGGAAGAAATCCGTCAGCTGTTTCATGAGGAGATTTCCGCACAGCAACTGCTGCAGCATCGAATGACCCAGCTGCGGGAGGAGCAAACGCGCAGCGCCTTTCAAATGGATCTGCTGCAGCCCTTGGAACATCAATCCTTTTCCGATCGGGAAAGCTTCCTTGCCGAACTGGAAAAGGCAGCGAAGCAGCAGTCCTGCACCGTCCCTCTTTCCGACCCGGAATGGGAATCCGACCCAGACTTCTCCAAATTCGATCCGGAAACCCCGGAAGAAAAGCAAAATGGTTACCTGGACTTTCTGATTTCCCAGCGGAAACGAGAAAAACGAGAAAAAAAGCTGCTTCCAATCCAACGATTGCTGCGCCGGATTCTGCCGGTTGCAGGGGTAATCGCACTGCTGTTTGCCCTTTCCTGTATCCCCCGTCCTGTCTCCCGGAAGTGGGAAGGGGTGGTATTCACCCCACTGACCCAGGTTTGGGAGTCAAGGAGCGTCTCTCTGGAGGGTACCGTAACCCACCGCTTGTTCTCCCACCCGCGGTTTACCGGATATCTGCGCATTGAAGGGATCGATTTTACCCAGAATAACAAAGTGACGCTGGACTTTTTTGGAGGGATCCAAAACCACAGCTGGCTGATCTATACCGAGATTGCCCATCAGGGACAGGAGGTGGTACCGGTGCAGCATTCCTTGGGGATGGTCTATACCAGTGATGAGAGATTTCAGGAGCTGGTAATCGATATGCGCTTTTGGGAGGAATCCATGCAACTGTTTGTAACGGCAGAGCAGGCAGGGGTCCAGTGGGGACCGGTCTTGTGCGCACCGACAGAAAACCTGATCCAAGCCCAGGAAATGGCCCAGGCCCATATCCACCAGCCGGCGCTGGGAGAGGAAGCCGTCTATTTTACCCCTGCCTCCTAACCTATCTCGGAGATATGGAATAAAAAATATGGCAGAGGGGATGCCCCTCTGCCATATTTTTGCAGGAACGCCAAAGCGTCCCCATGCCGTCCGTTTGAACTTTGCTTCGTTATTTTATTGTACGCCGACAATGGCCAGAACGTACTTGAGGATGAAGAGCAGCGAGATGATGTACACCAAAGGCTGTACCTCTTTCCCCTTGCCGCGGCAAAGTTTGATGATGGAATAGGAGATAAAGCCAAACCCGATACCGTCGGAGATGGAGTATGCAAACGGCATCATGGCGATGGTGAGGAAGCAAGGAAGCGCCTCCTCAAAATCATCCCAGTGGATGGTGGAGCTGGCAGCACCTTTGAGCATAAATACACCGACAATAATCAGCGCGGGAGTAGTGGCAGCCGAAGGAATCATACCAGCGATCGGGGCCAGGAAGGTTGCCAGTAAGAAAAGAATACCCGTCACAATGCTGGAAAGGCCAGTACGGGCGCCCTCGGCAATACCGGTGGAGGATTCCACGAAGGTGGTAACGGTGGAGGTACCCAGGCAGGAACCAACACAGGTTGCGATGGCGTCGGCCACCAAAGCGCGATCGCCACCGGGCAGATTTCCGTTTTTGTCGGTCATGCCAGCGTTGGTAGCAGTACCGATGAGGGTACCGACCGTATCAAAGCAGTCCACCAACGCAAAGCTGATGATTGCGGTGAGCAGGCTGAGCACACCCATATTCAGAAGATTAAAATCAAAAGCAAAGAAGGTCTCTCCGATCACCGAGAAGGAGAAAGAGTCAGCGTTATAGACGGTAAGTCCAAAATAAGGCAGAGCTCCAATGATGGTGGTGATGATGATACCGATGAAGATTGCAGCCTTAAACTTGAAAGCCAGCAGGACAGCGGTGATAAGCAAACCAAGCAAAGCCAGCTGAACCGGCTTGCTGGCCAGGTTGCCCAGTCCGGTATAAGCGCCGGCGGAAACACCGTCGCCGGTCGCCACAATCAGGCCGACGTTGAGCATACCAATCAGGCAGATAAACAAACCGATACCGGCGGAGATGGCGCTTTTCAGGCAGGCGGGGATGGCGCCGATGAGCTTAGAGCGCAGCGGCGAAACTGAGACAACCAGGAAGATCACACCGGAAATCAGTACAATGGCCAGTGCCTGTTGCCAGGTATATCCCATTGTAAAGCAAACGGTATAGGTGAAGAATGCATTCAGTCCCATACCAGGCGCCTGAGCAAAGGGAACGTTGGCGAGGATAGCGGTCAGGAAGGTACCGATTGCCGCGGAGATAGTGGTCGCCATCATCACCGCGTGAAAATCCATACCGGTTGCAGAAAGATAGTTTGGATTGACAAAGATAATGTAGGCCATGGCAAAAAAGGTCGTCAGACCGCCGATCACTTCGGTGCGCACGGTAGAACCCTTTTCGCGGATTTTAAAAAACTTCTCTAAAGCCTCCATCTGTTTCATCCACTCCGTTTCTTTTGTGTTGTTGATGTCTCCGGGACAGAAAAAAGTGCCGGCGTACTCTGCTGGTATCTTTGCAGTGGCGTAACGGACGGCAGATACAAAATACACGGCTACGGCGGTTTTCTCTTTTCCCATTCCCCTAATAAAGACCTCTTTTTACAGGATAACACACATAACGGCAAAAGACAACTGGGCTGGCGTTATTTTCCGTTGGGCCTGTATATCGGGAGGTCATATCAATTTTCTCCGGCTATCGGTACATATTGTAGGAGGAGCGCAAAAGAAAAAAGGCCTGGCCTCTTGGCCAAGCCTTTTTTCAGGATGAGGGATAGGGATGATATATGATGATCTTGTAAGCAAAAGGATGAGATAAGATTATACTGTTAATTCTGAGGATCAATCAAACCATAACCGCCTCCTGTACGGCGGTACACCACGTTGATTTCCTCCGTCTCGCTGTTGCGGAACACATAAAAGTTATGTCCGGTCATATTCATCTGGAGAATTGCCTCCTGAACGTCCATAGGTTTGACCGGGAAACGTTTCACCCGAACCAGCTCATATTCTTCTTCGGGGGGAATTTCCTCCTCAATGGGGATCTCAAAAGCGCCGGCACGAACGCGGCGAGTCAGTTTGTTTTTGTTGCGTACAATCTGTCTAAATAAGGCGTCGACACAGTAGTCCAGCGCCTCAGCACGATCCGGCGCGGTCTTTTCCGCACGACAGAACATACTGTCTGCCGTAATTGCGACCTCCACCGTCTCGCGACCCTGCTCACTGGTCACTGTTACCACAACCCGGGCATCCTCATCAAAGAAGCGGTCCAGTTTTCCCAACTTCTTCTCCACTCTTTCCTTAAAGGAATCACGGATACTGGTCTTTCTGCCGGTAATGGTAATCTTCATGTTGTCAACTCCTTTGCTCAATAGAATTACGAAAATGTCCTGGTGAAAACAGAAGCTCCAAAAACCGCATTGGATGCACCGATGCGGTAGATCGTCTGCATCCCTTCTGGACTGGTTTTAGTATACCACGTATCAGCAATATTTACAATAGTTCTGAAGAAAATAAACAAAAAATATGCAGTTTATTCTATTTTTCAGCTGATACAGGCGCTAATCTACCAGAAAAGAATACCCGGCAAAGCGCTTTCCGTCACGCCTTGCCGGGTAAAAATCCACCAAAGGAAACTCGAAAAATTATTTGGCCAAATCCGCATGGGCACGAATCATCATCGCCGGGATATCCAGATGGTATTCACACCATTCGGTGCAGCCTGCGCAACCCACACAGCTGTCGGCTTTGGGCCCCTGCATCTTAGCGTAGTTTTCCACATAGGGAGTGGTATCCTCCCCCAGCTCCTTGGCAATCTGGTACCGGGAGTGGTTGCCCAGAATGGCGGGGAAGTTGATTCCCTGAGGACACTCAAATTTTTCCAGGCAGTGCATACATTCGCGGCAGATGCCGTCAAACAGCCCAGAAATCTTATCCGCTTCCTTCTTCATTGCCTGGCGTTCCTCCTGGGTCAACATAGGCAACAGGCTTGCCTGTACATCGGCGTCGTACTCATGGGGGTATCTGGCGCCCACATCCACCGTAGAGATGTTGGGATTGGACAAAGAGAAGCGAAGCATATCGCTGTATGTAATGGAACAAAAATCTTTGATGAGTTTGGAGGTAGCCACCATAGAGCTGCCGTTAAATGCCTTCATGTTGACGATGGCAACCCCTTTGTCATGGGCATATTTCAGGAAATCGGTCTTACCGTCCTCTCCAATGGAGCGGTTATAGACGTTATACGGCAGCTCCATCACCTGGAAGGCTCCGGTATCCAGCGCTTCTTTGATTTCTTTTCCGTCGCCGTAATGGCTGGAGAAACCCAGATAATGGAACAGGCCCTCCTGCTGACGTTTTTTGGCGTGCTCAATCACGTTGGAAGCCTTGATGGTGTTCCAGCGATCCTCCTTGATGCCGTGGAAGAATACCACCAGCTTTACCTCAGTCTGGCCAATGAAAAGGCCCTTATCGGTCTTTTTGATCCGCAGTGTACGAAGGCTGTCTTGCAAATCCTGGTCAAACACCTCAGGGGTATAGCCATGTCCCTTGGTAACGATGACGATGGGCTCATCAATGTCGGTGCGCCCCTCGATGGCGGCGCCAACCATATCCTCGCTCTGCACCTCCACGCCGGAACCGTTGACTCCTTTATAAGCTCTGGCGGTATCGATCAGGTTGATGCCCTGATCCAACACATGGTTGACAAGAGCCACGCCTTCCTCCCAGGTGTTGAGCACGCGAAGGTTCATGGCGCCAAATCCAACCTCAGAAACAAAAAGCCCAGTATTGCCAAAGGGACGGCGTTTTACAACTGTTTTCATAACAATCTCCTTTCTTTTTGCAAGGCGTTTTTTGTCTTTTCCAAAGCGCTCTGAAATGATTATATCACAGTCATCCAAAGAAATCCATCCTCTGTTCCACAGAAGGATAGAATAAAAAATCCCGGACGCCAAAATCAAAGACGTCCGGGAAGGGTCATGCAACAAACTTACAGGGCATTTTCCAACGCCTGAAGGTATTTGTCCTTAAAATGCTGGTATCTCTTTTTGTAGAAAGCGGTATTTCCCTGATGGATGGTATGGATATACTCATGGCGGTCAAAGTCGCTGATATCCTTTCTGGAATATCCGATGACATAGACGCCGATGTTGGAGCAGTGGTCGGAGATCCGCTCCAGATGGCTGAGCATATCGATGAAGGGCAGCGCCACATCGATGGAGCAAGCGCCGGATTTCAGGCGGTCAATGTGTCTGGATTTGAGAAATTCTTCCATCAGATCGATGATCTCCTCCAGCGGCTCGATGGACTCAGCGATGGAGGTATCTTTCTTCTCATAGGTGGCACAGGCGAAATCCACGATCTCCCCCACCGCCTGGGTGATGATCTTATATTCCTGCACAGCGCCCTCCGAGAGGGAGAGATTGCTCTGTGCCAGCTTTTCTGCACACTCATAGATATTAACCGAATAATCTCCGATTCGTTCAAACTCGGTCATCATATGCAGCAGACGGGAGATATCCTTGCTGTCGGTTTCGGTCAATTCCCTCTCGGAAAGGGTCAACAGATAAACCCGAAGGCGGTCCTCCAAACGGTCAATGATATTTTCGTTTTCCTTCACCTGCTCCACACTGTTTTGGTCAAACTTGAGAAACAGTCCGGTACAAAGCTGGTAGTTTTCCCGGGCGAGATCTGCCATCTGTTTGACAGCGTTCTCAGCCTGCTCGATGGCCAAACCGGGAGAAACCATCAAACGGTTATCCAGCTTCAAGGTATGGCTCTGCTGGCGGCGCAGTTCTTGCTCGGTGGGCTTTACCAGGAAGGTGACTAGCTTCTCCATCAGCGCCGTGAAAGGGAGAAACATCAGGGTGACTACCACATTAAATAGGGTATGGAAATTTGCGATGCCGCCCTTATCGATTGGGTCGTTCCAGAAGGAAAAACCGACGGTATAAAGCAGCGTATAGGTAATCACCAAAAATACCACCGTACCGATAACATTAAACAGTACATGAACCAAAGCGGTACGTTTGGCACTGCGGGAAGCACCGATGGACGCAAGGATAGGAGTAATGGTGGTACCAATGTTCTGGCCCATAATGATGGGGAAAGCAGCGCCGCAGGTAATCAGTCCGGTGGAGCTGAGAGCCTGCAAGATACCGACAGAGGCGGAAGAACTCTGGATGATGGCGGTGACGCCTGCGCCCACCAGCACACCCAGCACAGGGTTGGAGAGGTGTGCAAAAAGATTGGCAAACTGGGGAAGATCTTTTAGTCCGCTGACTGCATCCTCCATTCCAAACATACCGGTAAACAGAACGCTAAATCCCAAAAGAATCTGTCCGACATCCTTATGAAATTGTTTTTTGGCGCCCATAAGCATCAAAATACCCACCAGTGCAATGATGGGAGACAGCGTATCGGGTTTTAAGAAATTCAGCAATAGGTTATCGGAACTGATATCGGTCAGGCGTAGAATATGTGCGGTAACGGTGGTACCAATGTTGGCACCCATAATCACGCCGATGGCCTGACGCAGTTTCAGGATACCGGCGTTTACCAAACCGACGATAATCACGGTGGTTGCGGAGGAACTCTGTACCGCGCCGGTGACCAGCGCGCCCAGCACAACGCCTTTCAACACATTGTCGGTCATCTTTTCTAAGATACTTTCGAGACGGCCTCCGGATAACTTTTCCAATCCGGATCCAAGTACCGACATACCGTAAAGGAACAGAGCCAGTCCACCCAACAGGTTAATCAAGTCAAAAATGTCCATAAAAACCTCCAAAGCAATATTGACGTTTTGGGAATACTGTTTTTTGAGGAGCCTTTTACCGAAAGGAACATACCTTGCTCATCTTTGCGACAAAAACTTTTCAGTGATTTTTGTTCACACCTTGTTTATTATAGCATGAAGAAGAGGAAATTGTATAGATTCTGTAAAGCTTTTGGCAAGAACGGTTGGGAGAATTTTGAAAGAAAAACCATATATTTTGTCGCTGTTGTATACAAACTGATGAATTGTCAACGTGTTATTCCCATATTTGGAAAAGTTTTATGTAAAATTTGGGTAAAATCCACCGGGAACAGAAAAGGCAAGAGACAAAACAGGATATGATACCACCAACCTGCGACGTCTCTTGCCCAAATCACAAAACACGGATCACTCCCGCGCAAAATAAGGCAAATCGTATGGGGAAACCTCGTATCCCTCTTCCCGCAGCCAATCGATCAGCTGACCTAGAATATTGGCATTGGTGGAGGACACTGCGTGCAGTAGAAAGATTGCCCCGGGATGAGCGCACTGCTGAATCTTAGCCAGCGCATCGGCGGGAGCCATCTGGTTGTCCACCTCCCAGTCCTGATACGCAAAGGACCAGAATACCGATTGATATCCCATGTCCTGCACCAGCGCCAACGATTGCTCGCTGAACTCCCCCATGGGGAAGCGGAACAGGGTCATATCGTAATCAAAGTTTTCCTTGACATAATCGTGGAGCTGGGTGAGTTCGGCAGCGGCGTCCTCCACCGATTCCCCTGGCATCGACGGATGGCTCCAGCTATGGCTGCCTACAATATGCCCTTCATCAATCATCCGCTGCACCAGATCGGCGTTGCGGCGCACATAGTCCCCGGTGACAAAGAAAACCGCCTTGCAGTCCTTTTCCTTGAGGGTATCCAGGATGGGCACCGTGTATCGTCCTTCCGCCTCATATCCTTCATCAAAGGTCAGATACACCTTGGGAGAATCTGGAGCAATAAAATAGGCGCAGTACTGACCATATTGGTCCTGAAAGGCGGTGGAACCGTACGGTCTCCCTCGTTCATCCCGCTGATTTCCGGGACCCCAACCCTGACTTTCGGTGGATAGCCCTTCCAAGCGGGCATAGTCCGCACTCATAGCCGGAACATATGTGGAAGAAACCTGGGAGGACTGGGCAGATTGGGAGGAAGATTCCTGAGAAGATTGCGAGGAGGACGGCGTCACCGATTGGGAGGAGGACGGTTGCTGGGAAGACTGGGAAGAGGAGGATGAGGGCGCGGTGGAAGACAAGCTGGAATTTGCAGCGGCATCAGAGGCGGAATATACACGGCTTTCATCCACCACACGGGTACATCCGCCCAACACAGCACCCAGCGTCACGGATATAGACAACAACAAACAGAAAGGACGATGGCTCATGGCAAAAACCTCCAAATTGGTACTCTCGAAAAAGGGTCGAAGCTTTGGGTATATTGTAACATCTTCCCAGGTATTTTGCCACCTACAGCAGGAAAATATACGGCTTTCCCCTCTCGGATGCTGATTTGCCCATTTTCGTTCCCTATCCCCTCCCAATATTGGTAAAAAGCTTTAAATCTTTCACAAAAATTATGTTATCTTTCGGTATATCCGACAGCACGTTGCTTTTTGAAGGAGGTTTTCCTATAATCGAAGATAGAAATATCCCGCAAAAGGAGCGTGTAAACCATGTATGAGCTGGACCAACGCCCGCAGGGGCTGCTGTTTTATCTGTCGGGGAAAAACGGTTTTGCCGCCGACTACGCCGCGGCGCAGGCAGAGCCCACCTTCTGCCAGGGGGTGGAAATTCTTCCCGATCAAAGATTGGAGGATTATTTCTGCTGTGATGACCGGCAGCGTTTTGCATACAAATGCCCGGGCAATATCTACGCCCAGCGGGGCACCCTCAGCTTTTTCTGGCGTTCCCGTTACCCGGTAGGCCCCACCCCGTTCCCGATATTCCGGGTCGCCTTCTCGGATCATTCCAGTTGGGATCACGTTTTTCTCCGGGTGGATTATAACGGTTCCGGATTTGAGGCGCTGATCACCGATATCAACCTCTCCCGCGCCCGGGTGTCGGCGCCGCTCACTCCTTTCCCCGGTCCGGACACCTGGACCCATATCGCCGTGTGCTGGGATGAAACCTATGGAATCAAACTCTATCTCAACGGCGTACTCTCTGCCCAGGAATACCGCCCAGGGGTATATTCCGCCGGCCTGGACCAGTTTGGCCCCCATTCCCGTATCATCAGCAGCTGGAACGTGACCAGTGCCTATAACTTTATCCGCGGCGGGGATATAGCCCACATCGCGGTGTTTGACCAAATGCTTCCCGACGATTCGGTGTATCAGCTCTCCCAGGGGCATTTCCCACAGGTAAAAGCCGCCGCTGTCGATGGGCAAATGCCCCAATACCAGGAGGAATGGCTGCGCCGCGGCGGCTGGGACAATCCGCAGCTGCTGCCGCCGCAGCTTCCCAGCGATCATACTGCCGTGCGCAAGGTGGAGATCCACGACGCCTATGACCTCAAACGTTGGTGGTGGAAGGGCTGCGACGGTATCCGGGAAACCACCTGGCCCGGGGTATACAACCGCTCCAAGCTCAAAGGCCGCAACGATTATTTCCAGCTTCCCGACTGGGACTGCTATTCCCTCTCAGGGAAAGCCATCACCTTCCATCTGCCAGAGGAACCCTGGAACCATGTGGAAATCTCCGGCTCCGCCTATGGTGTTGCCCAGACGGTGGATGAGCAGGATCAGCCTCTGGAAAAACTATTTGAGCGGGGCGAAGGCCGGGAGCGCAGTTTCCATAGGGTATTTCCCCATCAGGGACAGCGGATTCGCTTTGTCAACCAGATGCAGGAGCAGCCCATCGGCGATTTCAGCGTCTTTCACGTCATACCCGGCAAAGCCCCGGAGGGTGACAAGCGCCTGACCTATACTTTACATACCGGCTTTTCCCGTGACGGCGGCGCGGCGCTGGATACCCTCTCTCAGTTTATCACCGGACGGCACCCTGGCTATGAACGGCATCGGATGACGGCTCTTTCTCAGGACGCACCCCTGCCCCAGCTGGAACAGGACCCGGCGGGTGGTTTTCCCATGATCCAGGTGATGATTCCCTACACCCCGGACGATCACTGGGGGCTGGACGGGGTAGAACTCTCCCTGCCGGGACTGGACCTGTCCTGCAAAGCTGCCGTCTCGGTGGAACTCAAGGATCCACTGTGGTATTACCGCAATCTGGCCCATTTTAACTTTACCGTACTGCCCCATCAGCCGGTAACCATTTGGCTGGATACCCGGGACCGGATGCTGCCCCAGGAGCGGTGCCTGTATCTGACCATCAGCTGTTCCGATTTTGCGTTCTCTCCCGCCATGTTGGAGGGAAGCACCCTTTCTCTGCTGCTCAAACCTGCGGCGGAGGTTCTGAAAGAACATATTGCCGACCGGTTGGTTCAGCTGCGGGACAACTATGCCAACATTCTGGAGGAACATCCGCGGCAGAAAGAGTACAATATGTTTAACCGGATGCGGGGAGATCTGATGGATGTCCTCAAATACGATCCGGAAAATGAGATTGCCCGTTTCTATTACAATGACTATTTCAATGTTACCGCAAAATACCGGCATGAATTCCATGGGGACGCCTATAAGCCCCGCTGGAACCCTGCTCCCATCCCTGCGGGGGTGCCGGAATGGGCGTATCGCCAGTGTGAATATATGGCGGCGATGCGCCGGCTGATCGACTTTTTCATCGATGAGCGGCAGATTGAAAACGGCGAATTTGGCGGCGGACTCTCGGACGATGGGGATTTCACCACCATCTGGGCGTCGGCTGCCGCCATGGGCATCAAGCCGGAAAAACTGAAAAAATCCTTGTTTGCCAACATGGACGCCTTCTATGCCCAGGGAATGTTTACCAACGGTCTGCCCTCCATCCAGACCGACCAGCTTCACTCCTCGGAGGAAGGGCTGATTTCCCTCAACCAGTGCCTGTGTCTGGATCCCTCCAACCCCAAATATCTGGAACACGCCATGGAGACCAGCCGCGCCCTCTGGTGGATTACCGGCATCAACCAAGCGGGACACCGGCATATCAAATCCTCCTACTTCAGCGGTACCCAGATGGCCACCGAGTGGCCCTGGGGCGTTTCGGATCAGGTTTCCTTCTATGCCTTCAGCCCCTGCGTAACGCTGGCGCGCTTTAATGGTACGCCGATGCTGAAAAAGATTCTCATCGAGCTGGCGGATGGGCTTTCCGCCCACTACCACGACGGGGTGCTGCATCACTATATCGTCTATGAAACCGACGAGGAGTTGGATCCCAAAAAAGGCCGCTCCCATGGCAGCGAATCCATCCTGATTCCCGCCTACCGCCTTACCGGCAACCGGCATTATAAAGATATCATCCCACCCCGCCCCAGCTATGAACGGCTGAGCAAAGAGACCACCGACAAACAGCAGCTGGCCGACCGGTACAACTGGATGGTGGAAGGGGCCTGGAACCGGGAGTATATCAACACCATCGGCCATCCCTGGATTGACCGGATCACCTACAATATGTTTGATATCCAGGCGGACCGTATGGGCGGAATGTGCAACGGACGGTTTTATGCCTATTATCCGGAAAACAGCATCTGCTGGAAATTCCATCAGGATTCTGAGGTAGAGCAGCTGGCGGTGGTGGTACCCTACTCCACCGACCATGAGATCAAGATCGTCGCCTTCAACATCTCGGACAACCCCATCACCGCAGATATCATTGGCGGCGAGATCCTTCCCGGAGAGTGGGAGCTGACCCAAGGAATCGACACCGACGGGGATGATCTGGCCGATACCCAGCTCTCCTGCAGCACCGTCCCCTTCGAGCGGGAGCTTCCGGTGACGGTAACCTTCCCACCCATGTGCTATACCATCCTTCATTTCACGCTGAAAACACCGGGAATCCCCTATTTTGAGCGGTGCGATCTGGGCATCACCGAGGAGGATATCACCATGATGCCCCACGGATTGCAGGTGCGGGTTCACAGCTTAGGCGCGGTTCCTTCCCAGAATACCCTCATTGCCCTGCGCAATCCCCAGGGAGAGATAGTCCGCACTGCGCCGGTGCGCTGGCTTCCTGCGCCGGATCAGCTGTTCCCCATCACCTGGGAGGTTTCCATTCCGGTATATGGACTGCCGGAGGATCTCACCGGCTGGCAGCTGGAGCTGGATCCGGAACATACCCTGCAGGAGATTACCAGAGCCAACAATACCGCTGTAATTCCCAAAAACCTGCGCCGTATCGGCTACTGATTCCCTGCTTCATTTGAAGTCATTGGAAAAGGGTGGCAATCCTTTTTTCTAGCCGTCCGCCCTTTTCCTCAATATCAAACATCACCAACCGACGGAAAAAAGGAGGCCTTTTTATGTTTACTCCTGAAACTTCCAAACATTTCACAAAACACATCGATCCAAAATCGGGGCTTGTCAGCTACATTCTCTCCACCCGCGTTGCCCCTATTCAGCAAGGCTTTTACTTTATCAACTCCAGCGTGGACGATTCGGGAAGGTATCTCTGGTTTTACTGTGCTTTTCCGCCAGCAGAGGGGCACTGTGCCGGAGTGGTAGACTTTTCCAGCGATGAGCTTCATCTATTTCCCGAAACCCATGGAACCGGCTTTATGGTGGACCCCATCACAGGAGAACTGTATTGGGGCAACAGCACCGGTATCTACCGCCGCACCCCTCATCCGCAGGACAAACCTGTGATGATCGCCCGTATGCCCGCGGAGTGTGCCCGCTATCTGAGCCAATCCATGGGCGGAACCCATCTTACCTTCTCCCCTGATCGCAGAGAGCTGTTTGTGGACATCCAAAGCGCTAACGGCTCCTATCTGGGCACAGTGAATGTTCTTACCGGAAGCTTTACCCAGTGGTATCACACCGAGAAAGGCATTCCCTACAACCATGCCCAGTTTTCTCCCACCGATCCGGATTTGGTAATGGTGGCCCATGAAGGTTCCCACTCCTTTGAGACAGGGACCCACGTCTCCCCCGCCTGTACACCGGAAGGCATTTATCCTCGGTTACAGCTGATCCGCCGGGATGGCAGCCGGGAGATGCGCAAACCTCTGAACAACTATGCCACCCACGAATGGTGGGCGCCCAACGGAAAAAGCATCTACTACTGCTCTCAGCAGCATATTGCGCAAGACCGTCTGGGGGATCATGAGCCGGAATCGGTCTGCTACATTCCCATCGCCGACGGAAACGGCACCTGGCACGCCCACTGCACCAAGGACGAAAACTATTTTATCGTGGATGGTTCCCTGCCCAGCATGGGGCATCACTGGTGGAGAGGCTGCGTATCGGTGGTACGTTTCTACAACCGCGGCACCCAAAAGCTCTGCGAACTCATCAGCTATAACCCCATTGTGGAGGGATGGACGCCGGAGCATCCTTCGATTTACCACATCGATCCTCATCCCCGCTTTGTCTGGGACGATCAGTGGGTGGTCTTTACCACCACCGTCCAGGGACGGGTGGATGTGGCGCTGGCGCCGGTCAAGCAGCTGATTGCCGCCACAAAATAATGGTTTTTTGGGATGAATCTGTCTGAATAAAGCGAAAAGTTCCGCTATCCCCCGAAAGCGGGAGACAGCGGAACCTTTCTTGCTCTGGGCAGATTGCGAACACAGAGCTCAGCCGTTCCGTTTATGGTTTTTATGGGATACCGTTATTTGCGACGGAAAGAGTTGCAGTCCACACACTCCACCATGGTGGGGTTGGTCTCATGGGTGCCAATGTTCACCTGATCCAGGGTGCAGTAGTTTTCCTTGCCGCCGTGATGGGCGCACTGTGCTACGGTGCAGTGGATGCTGGAATTACATTTGCAATCAGCCATTGTTGTGACCTCCTTTCCTTGGGTTCATCCTTATTTTGCGCAGTCAAGCAAAAAATATAATGGTGATCCGATGTTTTGTCTCTGGAAAATCCTGTGTGCCGCAAAACAAAGACAAATAATTTTCTTATTTTAACAGGAAATAATATGGAAAGCATATCTGAAAAACAGCGTTCTCAACCGGATCAAAAACTGCCCAACCCTTTGATCAGACGAGAGAATGCCAGAGTAAAGGTCATTTCCGGCACATCGCTTGCCGCCTCAATGGGATAACGGCCAATTTCTTTTCCTTCCAGTTTGACCACGACGGTACCGATGGTTTGCCCTTTCTCAACCGGCGCTTCCACCTGAGGGGCCAATTCCAGAATCTGTTCCAGCTTGGCCTCATCCCCTTTTTTCACCACAAACCCTTCCGGCGGCATCCCCACAGCCTCCACCGTCTCCTCGCTGCCTCCGGTGACCTTCACCGGAGTTAGCTGATCATCCAGCGGCGGTGGCGTCGCCATGCCATAGTTGGCAAATCCATAATCCAGCATGGTGCGGGCACTCTGAAACCGCTCATCGCTGGTGGCGCTTCCCAGCGATACCGCAACCAAAGACAAACCGTTGCGGGTGGCGGTGGCGGCAAGACAGCTGCCGGCGCCATCGGTGGTACCGGTTTTCAGCCCGGTTGCACCGTCGTAAAACCGCACCAGCTTATTGGTGTTGACCAGCTGGGTCTCTCCGCCCCGCAAGCTGTCCATCCAGATGGAGGAATATTCCCGGATCATCGGATGCTGGATCAGTATCCGGGACATGGTGGCAATGTCCCGGGCGGTGGTGAGATGTCCCGGCGCATCCAGACCGGTACAGTTGACAAAATGGGTCCCGGTCATGCCCAGCTGTTCAGCGCGCTCGTTCATCATCACCACAAACGCATCCTCGCTGCCCGCCACCTTTTCTGCCAGAGCTACAGAGGCATCGTTTGCACTGGCAACAGCGGTAGCCTTGATCAAATCCTGAACGGTCATTTGCTCCCCCACCTCCAGCCAAATCTGGGAGCCGCCCATAGAACTGGCGTGAGGCGAACAGGTGACGGTATCCTCCAGCGACAGCCTTCCCGATTCCACCGCCTCCATCACCAGCAGCAGCGTCATAACCTTTGTAATGGAGGCAGGCGGCATCTGCTCGTCTGCATTCATCTCGCATAATACCTGACCGGTGCTCTGCTCCATCAGGATGGCAGATTTGGCGGGAACCTCTACCGGCATTTCCGCCTGTGAACTCTGCGGTGTATTTGCTGCCTGCACCGGAACCAAAAACTGAGTCCATATCGCTCCCACCGAAAGGAGCGCCAGCAGTCTTTTTTTCATACACAATCCCTCCTGCATCCCGGTTCATCCACCGGTGACCTTCTTTCATCCATGCTAAATGGATATGAAAGAAGTTGCAGGAAAATGCTATTGCCATCTTGCAAGCTGTTTGACGCTGCCAAACGTTTCCTTTATAATAGGAATGAATCTGGATTGTCACCCATCCCAATCCCAAAACAATGCGAGGAAACACCATGATACAGCTCAGAACTTCCCGCTTATGCCTGTTACAGCTGGATCTAAACTGGATGCAGCGCTTTGCAGCTGACAGCCGCCAGGCGGGACAGCAACTGGAATATTATTTGAAGATACCGAAAAGCGGACGCACCGAACATCCGGTGACTACCTACCGCTATGCCCTCTCAGAACTGGGGAGGATTCCTCCTTTGGAGGAACACCGGCGGCAGTGGCATCTGTTATGGGAAATCATCGCCCCTGGACATCGACAGCGGATCGGCGGCATCCTCTTTAAGGGGCCGCCGGATGAGCGTGGGCAGGTGGAGATCGGCTACGGAATCGATCCGGCTTTTCGAGGGAAAGGATATGCCTCGGAGGCGATGGAAGCCGCCATCCAGTGGGCCTTTGCCAACGGCGCCCAAACCGTTATCGCCAAAATCAATCCCGGCAACGACGCTTCCCGTCGGGTTCTGGAAAAGGTTGGAATGCGTCAATACCAAACCATCGGAAAGATGCCCTGTTTTCGCCGCGAAAAACAACGATCCTTTTCCGTCGCTGACAGCTCTCAGACTTCATACACCGAGAAATAGAAAGGAGCCTTTCCTATGAGACGAACCGATCGGGAAATCAAAGACATGGCCGAGATTTTGGAAATTCTTGGGCGATGCGACTGCTGCCGCCTTGGAATGTGCCGAGACAATATCCCCTATGTGGTACCGGTAAATTTTGGAATATCCCAGGAAGAGGACGGCCTTATCCTTTATATTCACGGGGCCAATGCCGGACAAAAGTTATCCATACTCCGGGAAAACCCCACCGTTTGTGTGGAAGCCGACTGTGGACACCGGCTTATTACCGGCCAACAGGCCTGCCAGTATACAATGGAATATGAAAGCGTCATCGCCTTTGGCGTTGCCCAGATTCTCACCGAACCCGCACAGATCCAAAAAGGTCTGGACGCGCTGATGGCCCACTACGGTTCTGCAAAACACTGGCAATACGAGGAAAAACTGCTGGAACGGATGTGCATTTTGCGCATTGCGATCCAACAGATCACTGGAAAACGCCTGAAACAATGAATCCATCATTCCATGAAAGGAAGTGTCCTGCTTTGAAACCGTTGTTTTATCCCGACAATAAGCTTCCCGTCGTTTCCCCGGAATCGGTGGGCATTCCCTCCCAGGCCGTGGAGCGCTTTATGGACGCCATCACTCAGCGTTCGGTCAGCCTTCACAGCTTTATGCTACTGCGTCATGGCCGAATAGCAGCCCAGTGCTATTATGCCCCTTATACCCACGACCGGCGCCATCGAATCTACTCGATGAGCAAAAGCTTCACCTCCGCCGCGGTGGGCATCGCCATCGGGGAAGGTTTGCTCTCCTTAAAGGACCGGCCTGCGGAGATGTTCCAGGAGGAACTGGATGGCCCAGCTCATCCTTTCACCCAAAGGATGACGCTGGAGGACCTGCTGACCATGAGCACCGTCCACAAAGGTTCCACCGACACTTCCAAAGGCCGTTGGGTTCATAGTTTCCTCAACACGCCCCCGTCCCATCCGTCGGGAACCACCTTTGCCTATGATACCACCGGCACCCATATGGCCTGCGCCATGGTACAGAAGGTAACTGGCCAGACGGTGGAGGAATATCTGCGGACAAGGCTGCTGGATCCCATCGGGATCGGCCCCATCTTTTGGGAACAGTGTGAACGGGGCATCTGTATGGGCGGCAGCGGCATCTGGTGTACCACCGAGGATATGGCGCGCTTTGGTCAGCTGTATTTGCAAGATGGTATATGGAATGACCGCCAGATTTTACCGGCGGGATGGGCACAGCAGAGCTTGAGTCATCACACCGACAATTCCTGCGGACACTTTGCCTTTGACGGCAACCATGGGTATGGCTATTATTTCTGGCGTACCCGCCACAATGGCAGCTGTGCTTTCGGTATGGGTGGACAGCTGACCATCATTCTCCCCGAAGAGGAACTGGTGCTGAGCTGTACCGCCAACACGCTGGAATATAAAGACGGGCAGCAGCTGATTCTGGACAGCTTTTGGGAGAGCATCTATCCCGCTCTCCAGCCGCAGCCCCTTGCCCAAAACTTGCAGGGATTTGCCCATCTGCAAGACCGCTGCGCCAAAGCGGTCACCCACCTTCCTGGTCTGGCCCATTCCCCTTGGGAGGATGCGGTCAACGGCTGCGACATCCAACTGGATACCGGGTTCGAGGGGATTACCCAGCTCTCCTTTGCCTTTGCAGGGGAACGGGGAACGCTGAAACTGTGGCGCTGGGGAAAAGAGCTGGAGATTCCTTTCGGTATGGGCCATTATCTGCCGCTGATCGATCCTTTTACCGGGCTGGACGGATTTGCTGCGGCCTCCTTCCCCACCCCGCAGCTGATGGTCATCCGGGTGGAACTTCCCGACCATGTACAGCGCCATGAATTTCACTGTTTCTTCGCCAAGGACCGTATCACGGTACAGCTGAAAACCGTGGGCGGCCTGCGAAACGGTGTGGAGCGCTTAAACGGTTATCTGGGAGCGCTGCTGTAATATCTGTAAAAACCAAACGCACCCTGAACATTTCGCTGTCCTTTTCGAAATGTTCAGGGTGCGTTTCACTGAAATGTCCTTCTTTCCACCATAGCCTTACTGGATGAAAATGATATTGGCAATCCAGCACTGGTTGCCGTCATAGTAGGCGGCGATTCCCACACGATCGTATGTACCGGTACGCAAAATGGCGTCATGGCCGCTGCTGCCTTTCCATCCGTTCATGGCCCGCTGCGCCAACTGCGACTGGGAGGTGATGACATTCTCCCCTCTCACCCGGTATTGGATCTCTCCCCAAGCAAAGGCGTCCACTCCCTCGTCGGTGAGCACCGTATCCCAGTTGCTGCCATCAGGGCGGGTGTGACTAAAGACGTCATGATCCAGCATCTCCTCACAGCGGATCACCGCACACCGATCCAGCTCGCTATCCCGCTTCACCTCAGGCAATCCCAAAGAAGTGCGATAGTCATTGATCTGCCGTAGCATCTCGGCTTCCGCCTGAGTTTGGCGGTCATAACGGGAACTGGAAACGCCAGAACCCACAGAGATGGCTTTGCCGCTATTGGAAGAGGCTTCCTCCTGGGGCGTCGGCAGCATCACGGTGATCGCCTCATCCTGCGCAATGACAATCTCCTCCTCAGCGTGTTGCTGTTCTTGTTCCTGCGCCTGGACAGTCTGCTGCTGCGCGAGGCGTTCTATCAGCTGCTGAAGTTGAGTGGGGATGCTGCTCAGCAGCTGCTGTGCCTGATCTCTGTTAAGGGTCAGCTGGTCAAACACCTGCTGCATCTGCTGTACATTTTCCTGGGCAAGATCGGCCACCGATTGGGCCATCGCCTTCTGGGACGTGATCTGTTGGGCGGCATCCTGTGCAGCATCCGCCGCCTGTTGGGCGGTATCCAGCAGCTGTTGTGCCTGCTGGTGGGTATCCGCCAGATCAGCGATGGCTTCCTCGCTGCTCACCGATATGGCCTCCAACTGCTCCACCGCAGCCGCCAGAGAATCGGTACTGTCCTCTGCTTGTGCAAGAAGCTGCTGGGTCTGCTGCGCCAGTCCCTGCTGAAACTCCTGCATCTGTCCGGCCAACTGCTCCACCTGAGCACGCAGCTCCTCCACCCGGTCAAACGCCTGGACTGCCGAGCGAAAAAAACTGCCGTTGCAATTCTCCTCCCTCTCTGAAAAAGCCTGCGTATCCGCCTGGTTTTCGCTGGTTTCGCTGGAAGCGGCATCTTTAGGCTCTGCCGCCTGGGAAGAAGCCGCCTGGGAAGACGGTGAGACCGATACCTCCTGTGTCTGCTGCCGGTTACAGCCGCCCAGCACCAGGACAGCGGCAATGAGCAAAGCCGCAGATCTCTGTATTATGGATTCTTTCATCGATTGTCAACAACCTTTCTTCTGTTGAGCGGCGGCAAAAGCCAGCAGCGCCTCCTTTGTATTTTCTAACTTTCCTTCCATCACCAGCTCCAGCAGCCATTCCAACATTTTCCCCAGCGAAGGACCTTTGGAAAATCCCAGCTGTTGCAGCTCCTTTCCCGTGACGGCAAGCTGTCTGATACAAACACACTCCCCCTGGTCAACGATGGACTCCAACCGTTTCCCGGCTTCCTTTTGACCCACCGCACACCAGAGCTGTGCCAGATTCAAACTTAACTCGGTCCCCAGAACGCCAGCCAACCGCCGCAGCTGGGGCATCGACTGCGGCACCGGCTGCCCCAACTGCCACAGCAGCCTGCTCAGCTGCTGTTTTATCTGCCGTTGGGTGCGCAGCATCCGGCAAAACCGCAGCCCCAGCTCCTCCAAAGCGGAAGACTCGGTCAGACCGCTACCCTGCCATAACAGCATCGCCAGACGAGCCACCGTAGACGAAAGATTTTGCAGCAAACCTGCGCCCTTTCGCCATCCTTGCAGCGTCAATTCATCGGGAAATACCACCTGCAGCACTGGAAAATATTCCGCCAGCGACCTGCCGGCGGCTTTCCCCGCCAAAAGCCCTGTCAGTTCATGCCAAATCCGCTCCGGCGCAATCTCCCGCAGCCGGTCCCGCAGCGCGATTGCGGCTAGACCCGTATCGGTGTCCAATGTAAAATCCAGACGAGAGGCAAATCGCAGCGCCCGCAAAATGCGCAGGGCGTCCTCCTCAAAACGTCTGCGGGGATTCCCTACACAGCGAATCCTGCCCAAAGACAGATCCTGCTGTCCCTGGAAAAGATCGATGACCACACCATCTGCGCGGCAGGCCATGGCGTTGATGGTAAAATCCCTGCGGCTCAGATCCACCTCCAGCGCAGTGGTAAAGGTTACCGCATCGGGATGACGGCTGTCGGAATACGACCCGTCGATACGGTAGGTCGTCACCTCCACCGGCTCGCCATCCCAAAGCACCGTCACCGTCCCATGGCGGATGCCTGTGGGGATGGTGCGGCAGCCTGCCGCTGCAAAGCAGGCAATCGTCTGTTCCGGCCGGGCGCTGGTGCACAGATCCCAATCCTGAGGCGTAACTCCCAACAGGGAGTCCCGCACGCATCCACCCACCGCACAGCATTCATATCCTGCTTGCTCCATCAGCGCCATCAGCTGGCGAATGTGTAAGGGAACCGCAATTTTATGGCTCATCCTTTTCCTTTCCTCCCGGCATCGCCACCACCGGATAGCGAAGAAGATTTTCCACCCTCTCGTACCATCCGTCGTCCCGCTGGAGATACCAGCGACGGCAGACAGGGCACTGCGTCAGCGGCAGTGTTCGATACTGCTTCTGCACAGGGTCATACTCCCGCACCCCTTTCCCGGTAAAGGCGGGAGCACAACCACAGCACTGGGCGAATTTGCCGCGGCGGGAATAAACCGGATGGAGGCTGTAACCGCTTTCCCGGTCAAACCAGCTGCGAAATCCGTCGGCGTTCATTCCTTCTCAAACAGGTCCGGGAACAGATATTTTTCCGCCAGCGCCGCCGCATCGGTGACACAGTCGATGCAAAGGCGCATCGGCTTACCGGTATCCAATCCCATCAGCTCCCGGCAGGTCAGCGCACCGTTTTGCCGCTGAAAATCTGCAAACATCTCTTTGATCAGCGCATAGGTTTCCATCTTGGTTTCACCGGCGCCATCCTTGCCATCGGAGCGTTTGAGTCCTGCCAGGATTACCAAAGCATTGAGCGCCCCACAAGTGGCGCGGGTCTGGGCAATTCCTCCGCCAAAGCCTTCCGAAATACGATATCCATCGGAAGGGGTAATTCCCAACAGGTCACAGTAGGTGCATACTACCGTCTGTGAGCAGTTGTAGCCGTTATGAAATCTTCCTCTTGCAATTTGAACTCTACTTTTCATGATGTTTCTCCTAACTTTTGTCTTGTCCTCTGTTTTACGAAAGGAAGAATCCTGCGGCAGCCATCGCCAAACACGCCTTCTTCCCTGTGATCTGTCTCATATTATACAGGATTCCCAGTGAGATTTCCACTGTTTTGCACTGCCGCTTTCTGGCAGAAGAAAAGGCAATCACTGGGGATACCGGCAAAACGCTGGTGGGAATTGCCGGTCAATGGCCGCCTACCCATCCCTTTCGCACAAAACCCCTCCCCTTGATGTAAAAATCAAAGGGAGGGGTTGGGGTTATTCTTACACGAAAAAACGATTGCTGGACCTCTATCCAGAGAGAAAATTTACCGTTTGATATCATCCAGCAGAGGCAGAGGATTCATATCCATATGTTCGGAGCTCATCATGCTGTCCATATATTTGATGTACTCCTCCTTGGTCATCAGCGCCTGATAGCTGTCCAGCATCGCCTTGGCATAGTTGCCGCCGTTTTTCAGCAGCTTATAGCCAGCCAGAGCAAACACCTTGGCGGTGACGACATAGGCCAGATACTCATCGGTAACCCGAACGCTGGGGCTGTGCAGTACTCCGGAAAATCCACTGGTATTGAACTGTACGGTGGGCATCAAGCTGGAGACATCTCCGTAATCGGTGGAACCGGTGGAGTGATCGATGTGATCGGGGATCACCACATTGTATTTTCCGCCGCAGGACTCGTTGGCGTCGTGGAGCGCTTCAATGACGGCAGTGGAATCCTTTGCAGGCATATTGGGAAGATATCCGGCAAAGGTTTTGATATCCAGTCCCGCTCCGGTGGCAATAGCGCCCGCCCGCATAGCTCGGTCAAACTTTTTGGAGGCGTCGATGACGGCGTCCAGATTGCTGGCGCGGACATAGTATTCCAGGCTGACATGGTCGGCGATTACGTTGGTGGCGCTGCCTCCGCTGGTGGTAAAGCCATGGATGCGCACAGTATCGCTGTCGCGGAAGGATTCACGCTGAATGTCTACCGCCATTTTGGCCAGCGCCGCAGCATTGTAAGCGTCCACACCGTTTTGCGGAGCGCCGGCAGCATGGGAGGAACGTCCGGTAAAGGTAATGCTTTTATTGACAAAACCGTTGTTGGTTTTCAGGGAAAGCGCCATATCGGCGCTGACGTTGGTGTGATGGCCAACGGTGATGTCGATGTCGTCCAGCGCGCCAATGCGGATCAGCTCGCATTTGCCGCCGCCATAGCCGATTTTGCCTTCATCAATCATCTTGCTCTTGAGATCGGTTTCCACAAATTCTTCCGCCGGAACACCGAAAAAGACGATGTTACCGTCCATCGCTTCCTTAATTTCGGGATCAGAAAGAGCCAGAGCCGCGCCCATGACACCGGTGATCTGCGCATTATGGCCGCAGCAGTGGGAAGCGCCGGTCTCAGGGTTGGCGTCGGGATGGTTGGAGATGGGAAGGGCGTCGTATTCGCCCATCAGAGCAACGGTAGTTCCCTTAAAATCTTTGCCTTTGAGGTAACCTTTGGCGCCGGTGCAAGCCAATCCTTCCACCGTCTCAATGCCCAAGCTCTTCAAAACGTCGGTAAACTTTCCGGCTGTGCGGAATTCCCGATAACCCATCTCGGCGTGGGTCCAGATATCACGGCCAAACGCCATGATTTCTTCCTTTTTGCTGTCAATAATGTCACAAATTTTTTGTTCCAACTTGTCCATATCGATGAATCCTTTCTGCGAAATTTGAGCGCTTCAGCAAGCTTTCCCGGAAAACAGAAAACTTTCTTTGGCTCTTTTACTGCGAATCACGTAAAAATGATACCACATCAAAGCGCAAAAGTCCATCTTTTTTATCCAAAAATCCAATTTTTTTGTTTGGGAACGCAAATATTGCAAATTCTGCCCAAAAATGATAGGATAAGAAAAAAGAGTATGGAGGAATAAACTTGGAGACATTGGAAAGAATCAAACAACGCCGCAGCATCCGTAAATTTAAGCCGGAACAGATACCCCATGAAATTGTGGAACAGATCGTGGACGCGGCTGCCTATGCCCCATCATGGAAAAATACCCAGACAACCCGCTATCTGATTGTGGAAGATAAAGCTTTGATAGAGAAAATTTCCGCCCAAGGAATGATGGACTTTTCCTTCAACCAGAAAACCTTGGAAAGCGCTGCCGCACTGGTGGTGGTTTGTTCCATCGCCAGCCGCAGCGGATATGAGCGGGATGGCTCCTACTCCACCTCCAAAAAGGATAAATGGGAGATGTTCGATGCGGGAATCGCCTCCCAAACCTTTATGCTGGCGGCAAGCGAGCTGGGGATCGGCACCGTTCTGATGGGGATTTTTGACGAAAAGGAAATCCATCGTATTCTCGCTCTGGAAGAGACCTATCACGTCTCCGCACTCATTGCTATAGGATATCCCGATGAGCAGCCCCAGCCCCCCAAGCGCAAAGGCGCGGCGGAGCTGGTCCAGTACCGTTAAGCCGTCTTTACCGCAAAATTGGAAGGTATGTATATGTGGCAATGCCCAAAATGCGGCAGGAAGTTCAACAAAACAAACCAGAGCCACTACTGTGGGCCTGCAGCGCAGAGCATTGAGGAGTATATTGCACAGCAGCCACAAGAGGTTCAGCCCTATCTGCAACAGATACATGAAACCATCAAACGCGCTCTGCCGGACGCTACGGAAAAAATTTCCTGGAGTATGCCAACCTACTGGAAAAACCGCAATCTCATACAATTTGCGGCATCCAAAAAACACGTTGGGCTATATCCAGGACCGGCGGTAGTGGAAGCTTTTGCAGATTCCCTTCGGGAGTATCATACAAGCAAGGGTACCATCCGTTTGCCCTATGACAAACCGCTTCCTCTTGCGCTGATTGCCGAGATTGTGTTGTGGTGCGCAAAGGAATTTGATGCATAAATCTCTTCTGCAAAGAAAAGCGGCATCGCCTTTTTAAAATATCTCTCACGGCGAAAAGCGTTTGGAACAGATCCATAAAAGACGGTGAGTCCATAAGGTCTCACCGTTTTTGATATATTCTGCCATGTTTGCGTTCAGAGCCTGCGATGAAAATCCTCCACAAAATCGATGGAGGACAGCACAAAACTCTTTTGATTGAGATAGTGGAGTATCCCGGCGTCGCTGGTAAAATCAAAGACCAGTTTATACGCGCAGAGCGCCTGATGAGCATATCCGCTTCCCTTGTTTTCCCTCTGGAAGCCATACTTTCCATCCCCCACCAGCGGATGGCCGATGTGGGCAAAATGGGCGCGGATCTGATGGGTGCGCCCGGTAACCAGGTCCACCTCCACCAGACTGACAGAGCCGCGCTCCTCCAGCACCCGGTACTTGGTGACGATGGTACGGCTGCCGGGGCGTGGCTGATCGGTAACCTCCACCTGATTGGCGGCACTGTCTTTGCGCAGATAACCGGTCAGGGTATCGCTGCGTCTGGGCAGCCGCCCATGTACCAGGCAGAGATAGTATTTGTGCAGTTCCCGATCCTTGATCTTTTGGTTGAGGATCCGCAGCGCCTCGGCGTTTTTCGCAGCAATCACAATTCCCTGTGTATTGCGGTCGATGCGGTTGCACAGGGCAGGTGCAAAGCTGTTTTCCTGTTCCGGACGGTACTCTCCCTTGTCGTAGAGGTAGTGCTGGATACGGAAAATCAGCGTGTCAGCTGTGTTGGTATCATCCTCATGTACCACCAGCCCCACCGGTTTATTCACCAGCAGCAGATTTTCATCCTCATACACGATGGAAAGACGGGTTGGGGCCGCCAAAAAAGCCTGCTGATCGTCGGCTTTGAGAAAAAATTCGTCGGAGATATACAGCTCCATCACATCCCCTTCCTGGAGCCGTGTGGAAATCTCGCAGCGTTTGCCGTTGCATTTGATGCGCTTGAGCCGCAGATACTTATACATCAGCGCCTTGGGCAGAGAAGGCACCGCTTTGGTGAGAAATTTATCCGCACGCTGTCCGCTGTCGTTGGGACCAATGGTGAAGCTTTTCATCGATTCTGTTCCATTCCTTTTTGAAAATTAAGGGATCATACAAATTCCGGATCCCACGTTTGGGAGAAATAGCCGTTTTGATCGGAAAATACCGTCTCCCGGGTAAACAGCTGACGCTGTTCCAGTCCCATCACAGGGCGGTCGGGATGCCGGATTGCGCCGGCCCCATAGCAATCCCATTCCCAGAACCGGGCGCCTTTGGCGTAAGAATAATGGTTCCCGCTGGGGAAATCCACATATCCTTCCGCCTTGATATGACATCCCAGATAGCAGTTTACAAAGGCGGCAAACCCATCCTGACGCCAGGGACGCGCCAGATATACCGTCTGTTCCGGGCGTTTTGCAATGGCGTGCACCAAAGAACACCGCAGAAACAAAAATCCCACGGGGAAACGGATGTCGGTGCGCGGTGCGGCCACATACCCTTTGGGCAGAGAATAGATGTCCTTGGAAGTGATCAGGCATTCCTCATACAGCGAAAGGCCACCGCCGAAGATAAAGTCCACATCCCCCGCAATGGCGCAGTGATAAAACCAGTGGCGCCCTTCATCGTCGTAAAGGGTATCCTGACAGCTGTCCAGCGTAACCTGGCGCAGCTTGCAGCGGTCGGAGGAAAGCCGCAGCGCAACCGCCTGACATCCGCTTCCATTGCAGATATCCCAGGTACCCTGAGCAATACGCTCCTCATAGCTTTCAAACCCAGGGCGGTTATACCGGTCATAGGTGTTTAGCACCGTGAGGGTTTGCATGGTAAAATTCTCTGCCTGAGGGGTGACCAACATGGTGGCGCAGCGTCCGGTTCCGGTATCGGTCCCGTCGGGCGCCGGCTTTTTGGAATAGTCATCCCAGGCAATCACCGTCCCTTTTTCCGATTGGCCATAGATCGAGAGGTTGGGCTGGCGGACGGTAATCTTCTCCCGATACACACCGTCCCGGATATACAGCACCGGCTGATCAAATCCCGCCGTTTCCAGGTAAGCCAGGGCGGCGGAGACGGTGGGAAACTCTCCCTCTCCGGAACCGGTCACCGCGTCGGCGCTGAGCAGCCATCCCACTTCCAGCGACTCCTCCAATCTCCCCGCGTCAGAGAGATAGGAGACGGAGAACCGATTGACCCCGGGAAACAGCGAGAGGGGCAGAGGGTGGGTATGTCCAGGCTCCAGCGTAAACCCTCCTACCGGCTGATCATTCACCAGTACGTCCACCCGCGTTCCCACCCCGAACGCGGCGAGCAGCCGTTCAGGCATCAGGGGCAGGACGGCGGTAAACTGGGACTGCAAGGTGGTGTAAGCGATGGCGCGCATAAAAGTTTCCTCCTTTATCCGTAGATTTGCTTTGTATCTTCACCCACGGGAAACGTCCTTTCCACACAAAAACAAGGCCAAACAACAAGCGGTGGCCAAACCCTGTCAAAGCGTTTGAGCCACCGTCTGTAATCATTACAACTTAGATGGAAATTTCGTTGGCAATTTCATAGAGTTTTTCGTCAAATTCTCGCTTCATATTCAGAGCTTCTAAAATATCCATATCCACAACCTTACTCGCGCGGTAGATGACCACACGATTGCCAATACCCTCCTTGAGCAGCTCCACCGCATGGTGTCCCATCTCACTGGCAACGATACGGTCTCGGGCGCTGGGACTGCCGCCTCTCTGAACATGGCCCAAGATGGTGGCACGGGTTTCGACGCCGGATTTTTCCTCGATGTATTTGGCCATCTCCTCTACGCCGCCGACTCCTTCCGCCACCATGATGATAAAGTGCTGTTTTCCGGTGCGGATGGTACGATTCATCTTGGCGATGACGTCCCGGTCCAGATCGAAGGGAATTTCTGGTACCAGAATGGAAGTTGCGCCGCAGGCTATGCCAGCGTGCAGCGCAATATCGCCGCAGCGACGTCCCATGACTTCCACCACAGTACACCGGTCGTGGGATTGAGAAGTATCCCGCAGGCGGTCCACCATATCCACAACGGTGTTGAGGGCCGTATCAAATCCCACCGTGTATTCGGAGGAAGCAATATCATTATCGATGGTTCCGGTAACCCCAATACAGGGAATACCCTTGAGGGAGAGATCTCTTGCGCCACGGAAAGAGCCATCGCCGCCGATAACCACCAGGCCGTCGATTCCCATTTCCAAACACATATCCCGCCCTTTGGTCACCCCTTCGTCAGTAACAAACTCTGGACACCGGGCAGTATACAGAATCGTACCGCCGCGATGAAGAATGTCGGAAACGCTTCTCAGATTCATCTCGAACATATCTCCTGCCAGCAGTCCATTATACCCCCGACGGATGCCCATCACATGCAGACCTTTGCTGATGGCGGTGCGCACCACGGCGCGAATGGCGGCATTCATACCTGGGGCATCGCCGCCGCTGCTGAGTACGCCTATTGTTTTAACTTTTTTTTCCATATCCATACATTCCTTTCGCCGTTTCAAATGACGTCGACTGTTTACGGATTTTCCCCGGACGAATCCAAATGTATCATCCAAAAGCTGGAAAACCCCGAGTTTCCCTATATCAACCCATAATATATTATAGAGATGTCCTCTTTATAGTGCAAGTACACCCGGTAAATTTTGCTTCAATTGTACATCGGTCTGCATAGATTTTGAATGCCCCGAACCGAAAATCCGGCCGGGGCATTCAAAAGGAAATTTATGGCTGAAAAACCACATTGTGTTCTCCCAGCACCCGGCGAAGTTCCCGAAGCATAGGCTCGTTGGGATCCACCCAAAGCCGCCGCGGCGCCTGGAGATATTTTTTTTCGGAAATCAGATAAAAATATACGGGAAACCCGCCTTCAAACACCTGCAAAATCTGCTCGGTCTTGCGAAAAGCGGGACACAGACGGTCTTCCACCTTCAAATATAGTCCGCTGCGGCCCTTCTTTTCTCCACTGTGGGAAGCAGCTGCAGTACCTTGCTCCGAGGGAGTGGTTGTCGAAGGATTCTGGGGTGCCGCACCCATCTGAGGCGGAAGCACCAACGCATCGCAGATGAGTTTGGGATCTTCCTCCTCCCGCACCGATATCCGGGCTTGGATGACCAAAACCTGTCCTTCCCGGATCAGATTCCGATACTGCTGGCAAATTTTGGGGAAAATCAGGAGTTCAGCGGAACCAGTCAAATCTTCCACCGTGGCAATGGCCATGGTATCATTGGCTTTGGTCATTTTGTTGCGGCATTCGGTAAGAATCGCCACCAGCTGGACCGATTTTCCGTCTATCTGCGCTCCATGTTCTTTGGCGGCGTCCAAAATCTCTCCCAGGCTGTCCGCCCGGATTCGACGGGCATAAGGCTCATACTCCAAAACCGGATGACCGGAAATATAGATGCCGGTCACCTCTTTCTCCATGGCAAGACGTTCCCGGGTGGAAAAATCCGCCACATCCGGGAGAATAAACTGCGACGACGGCATTTGCTCTCCCTCCTGTGCCAGGGAAAAAAGATCCATCTGCCCTTCCAGATTGTTTTTGTGGCTGCGTTCCAGCTCCTCCAAAATCAAAGGGAAAGCCATCAGCAGCTGGCGCCGGTTCCGATGCAGGCTGTCAAAAGCACCGCTTTTGACCAGACTTTCTACCGTGCGGCGGTTGAGCTCTTTGCCATACATCCGCTGGCAGAAATCATAAAAACTCTCAAATGGCCGCTGTTTTCGCTGGGAAAGCATCTGCTGGATCGCCCCTCTGCCGATGCTTTTGACTGCCAGCAATCCATACCGGATTCCCTGTGCAGTCACAGAAAACCCTTCCTCGCTCTCGTTGACATCCACCGGTAGCACCGGGATTCCCTGACGGCTGCATTCTCCAATGTATTCGGTGACCTTGGAGGAGCCCAAAAGACTGGTCAGCAGAGCCGCCATATATTCCTTAGGATAATGGCATTTCAGATAGGCTGTTTGATAAGCGATATAGGCATATGCCGTGGCATGGGCTTTGTTGAAAGCATAGGAGGCAAAGGAGGTCATCTCGTCAAAAATCTGGTTGGCGGTCTGCTCGTCCACACCGTTGGCCACGGCGCCCACACATTCCACACTACCGTCGGCCTTCTTGGCGCCCCAGATGAAATTGCTTCGCTCCTTGGCCATAACATCCGCTTTTTTCTTGGCCATGGCCTTGCGTACCAGATCCGCACGGCCGTAGGAATACCCCGCCAGCTGACGGCAGATCTGCATCACCTGCTCCTGATAGACGATACAGCCATAGGTCACCTTCAAAATCGGTTCCAGCAGCGGATGCCGGTAGGTTACCCGCTCCGGATGATGGCGATTTTCCACATACTTGGGAATGGAGTCCATGGGACCGGGCCGGTACAGAGAGATGGCGGCGATCAGATCCTCCAGCGACTCGGGTTTGAGCTGCATCATCAGCTGGCGCATCCCGCCCGATTCGAACTGAAATACGCCGCTGCACTGTCCGGCGGAGAGCATCTGGTAAACGGCTCTGTCGTCCACCGGAATCTGATCGGCATCAAAGTCCTCAACCCTGCGCTGAATCATCTGCTGGGCTCGGCGAATCACCGTCAGGTTGCGCAGGCCCAAAAAATCCATCTTCAGCAGCCCCAGTTCCTCCAGTGTCGTCATGGGGAACATGGTGACCATCACCCCATCGGTCTGCTGAACCGGAACATAGCTATCCACCGGGTCACGGGTAATCACCACCCCCGCCGCATGGGTGGAGGCGTGGCGGGGCATTCCTTCCAGCTGTCTGGCGGTGTCGATGAGGTCCCGCACCTTGGAATTTTGCTCGTACTGGTTTTTCAGTTCTCTGGAAACCTCCATCGCCTTATCGATGGTGATGTGAAGATCGTTGGGGATCTGTTTGGCGACGGCGTCCACCGACTGGTAGCTCATCCCCAATGCCCGGCCCACATCCCGGATGGCAGCCCGGGCGGCCAGCGTCCCGAAGGTAATAATCTGGGCCACATGATCCTCCCCGTACCGGCGCACCACGTAGTCGATGACCTCCTGACGGCGCTCAAAACAAAAGTCGATGTCAAAATCCGGCATACTGATCCGCTCCGGATTGAGGAACCGTTCAAACAGCAGCTGGTATTTGATGGGATCGATGCCGGTGATTCCAACACAGTATGCGGCAATGCTGCCGGCACCGGAACCCCTTCCGGGTCCCACCGGGATTCCCACACTGCGGGCATAGTTGATGAAATCCCAGACGATGAGATAATAGTCCACATACCCCATCTGCTCGATCACCGAAAGCTCATATTCCAGCCGATCCCGCACCGGCTGAGAGGGCTCAGGACCATATCGGCGGGCCAGACCTTCGTAGCAGAGCTTTCGAAAATACGCCCGGTTTTCCATTCCGTCCGGGGCCTGAAAGTAGGGCAGCTTTACCTGTCCGAAGGTAAACTCTACCTGGCAGCGCTCAGCGATTTGGACGGTGTTCTCCAGCGCCTGGGGATATCCACCCAGCAGCGCCTGCATCTCGTCGCCGGATTTGAGATAAAATTCTGGCGTTTCAAAGGCCATATCGTTTTCGTCGTCCACCGTGCGGTTGGTCTGGATGCATACCAACACATTCTGCATCCGATTATCCTCTTTTTTCAGATAATGACAGTCGTTGGTGGCGACCAAACCGATACCGGTTTCCCGGGAAATCCGCGCCAGTTGGGGCAGAATCAGGCGCTGCTGTTCGATGCCGTGATCCTGCAATTCGAGGAAAAAGTTGTCTTTTCCAAAAATATCCTGGTACTCCAGCGCAGCTTTTTTGGCGGAAGAATAATCCCCGGCTGTCAAGCATCTGGGAATCTCCCCGGCCAAACAGGCGGAGAGAGCAATCAGGCCCTGGTGGTGGGCGCGCAGCAGTTCCTTATCCACCCGGGGCTTGGAATAAAACCCCTCGGTATATCCGCAGGAAACCAGCTTGATGAGATTTTGATACCCTTCGTTGTTCTCGCACAGCAGCACCAGATGATACGGACTGGAATCCACGCCGTAAACCTTATCAAAGCGGGTGCGAGGCGCAACATACACCTCGCAGCCGATTACCGGATGAATCCCCGCCTCCTTGGCGGCTTTATAAAAATCAATTACCCCATACATCACGCCGTGATCGGTGATGGCAACGCTGTGTTGCCCCAATTCCTTCGCCTGCTGCACCAGTTGCTGGATACGGCAAGCCCCATCCAGAAGGCTGTATTCACTGTGTACATGCAGATGGACAAAATCCGTCATCCCAAAACCTCCTTCCGGGCAGTATATCGCGTGTCAGGGAATCAAACCGAAACATACTCAGACGAACCAGAAACATTTAGTCCTCTCCCCGCAGCTGTTGCGCCATACGGCTGAGCCGTTTGAGACGATGGTTGACGCCGGAGCGGGTGATTGGCTCCCCCAAAGCCTCCCCCAATTCCCGCAACGACATCTCCGGGTTATCCACCCGCAGCTGCGCCAATTCCTGGAGTTCTTCCGGCAGACTGTTTTTTCCCTTTTTTTCCCAGAGATAGAGGATATCCTCCACCTGGGCGGCAGAGGCCGCCACCGTCTTTTCAATGTTGGCCGTCTCACAGTTGGTGACCCGGTTGACCTTATTGCGCACATCCTTATAAATCTTTACATTCATCAGCTCCAACGAACATTGGGTGGCGCCCATCCCTGTGAGCAGATCCTCGATCTCTTCGCTCTCCTTATAATACAACAGGTGTACGCCTCTTCTCTGGGCATATTTGGGGTGGGAACCGTTTTCCATCAGCAGCTGCTGAAGGTCCTCGCAGAGACGCCGATAGGAAACCACCAGTTCTGCGTGGTATCCTTTGGCGGGATCGGTGATGTTGCCGCACACCAGATAAGCCCCCCGCAAAAAGAATGGGATATCGTCCTCCCGCAGCAGCGCGCGGTGGATTCGCAGATTCAGCTCATCCGGGGAATGTCCGAATGCCTTCAAAATGGAAATTCTGTCCTCCTCATCGTCCACCGACACCACAAAGATTCCCCCCTGCTTTTTGGGGTGATGTATGGTGGTAATCCCGCCGCTCAGCGGCACCAAATCCAGCAAATTGTGAACATAGAGATCCGCTACCTCTTTGTTTTCGGTTTGCAACGCGATGCAGGAACGGCTGAAGCTGCGCCCAAAAAGCAGCATTCCATAGGCCTGCGCCTGAATTCGGGAAAGCCCGGTAGGAGCTGTGCGCAAAATTTCTTTTTTGACTTCACCGGCAAAGGACATCCTTTCTCTCCTCCTTCCATTTGAGGGCCGCTGATGGTGATGGATACGGTTTTTGGGTCAGGCGTTGCTTGGGATATCCCGATGCACCAGCGCCGCATGGTATCCCAGCGATGAGACAAACCCATACATCCGTTCCGCAAAGGTAACCGACCGATGCTTTCCTCCGGTACAGCCAAAAGCGATGGTCAGCTGGGTTTTTCCCTCCTTTTGGTATAAAGGCAGGAAGGAAGCGACCATATCCTGTATCTTTTGAAGCATCATCTGGGAGTCCGGGGAATTCATCACATAATCCTGCACCGCCTTCTCCCTTCCGGTATGGGCCTTGAGGTGGGGAACATAGTGAGGATTGGGCAGGCAGCGAACGTCAAACACCAAATCCGCTTCCCGGGGCATCCCGTTTTTAAATCCGAAGGATAGGCAGGTCACCAACATACTCTGCCGCACGTCCTCCATAAACAGCCAGTGAATCTTATCCTTCAACTGGCTGACAGAGGTGTTGGAGGTATCGATTACATAATCGGCCCGGATACGGATCTCCTCCAGCAGCTGCCGTTCCACGGCGATGGCCTGTTCGGTGGAGACGATTCCCTGCCCCAACAGCGGATGGCTTCTGCGCTGTTCCTGAAACCGCCGCACCAGAACACTGGTATCGCAATCCATAAAAATAATTTTATGGGGCTGATGATGGGCGTCCAACCACTGAAGCTGCTCGAACAATCCGTCAGTACCGCCCAGACGCTGGCTGCGCACATCGATTCCCACCGCCACCCGAGGAATGCTTCCGCCACTCTCAATGGAGATGCTGCACAGCTCCAACAGCTTTTCCAGCATCTTACCGGGCAGGTTATCCACACAGAAAAAACCGATATCCTCCAAAATATTGATTACCATGGATTTTCCCGCTCCGGAAATTCCGGTTACAATCAGCAATTCCACTTCCTGTCCATCCTTTCTTCAGCATTCAAAAAAAGGGGAGATCCTTTTCCGCCATTTTTCTGAACCCGCGCTGTCACATCAAACTTAAGGCACAATCCGTACTTCCGGCTCCAGATGGAACCCGGTCTGTTCATATACCCGACGCTGCACCTGCTCCATCAGCGCCAATACCTGGGCGCAGGTAGCCTCCCCTCGGTTGACGACAAACCCAGCGTGCTTTTCACTCACCTGAGCGTCTCCAACCCGAAGCCCTTTGAGTCCGCACTGATCGATGAGCAGCGAAGCATAGGAACCCTGGGGACGCTTAAAGGTGCTGCCCGCGCTGGGGAATTCCAGCGGCTGTTTTTCCCGGCGGCTTTGCAGCAGCTTTTCGATCCTGGCAAGGCTCTGGACCCGATCTCCTTTCTGTAGACGGAACACCGCCTCCACAATCCATCCGCCATTTTGCTGATATTCACTGTGCCGGTAGGAAAAGTCCAGGGTTCCAGCTTCACAGGTCTGCATCCGAGGGGTATCTCCCTCGCGGATGATGTGGGTCACCTGGTAGAGCACCGACGACATCTCTCCCTCATAAGCCCCTGCGTTCATATAAACCGCGCCGCCGATGCTTCCAGGAATCCCGCAGGCAAACTCCAAACCGGTCAATCCCTGTTCTGCCGAAAGGCGGCTGGCCGCTGCCAACATTGCTCCCGCCTGACAGCGCAGAACCCCCCCTCCGTCCGGCGCAGATTCCACCGAGATGCGGGAAAAGCGGGATCCCAGATGAATCACCACCCCCGGAAACCCCTCATCCCGAACCAACAGATTGGAACCGTTCCCCACCAGAATCCAGGGGAGCTCGCCCCCGGTTTCTGCCAAAAAATCTGCCAGAGCGGCAATCTGCTGAGGTTGATCTGGCTCGACAAACACAGCTGCCGGACCGCCGATGCGAAATGTGGTATGCAACCGCATAGGTTCGTTCTCCACCAGCCGGCACTGCATTTGTTGACAAAGATGGCGCAGCTGTGAAATGCTCTGTCGGTTCATAGCCTTTCCTCCTTTTGGAGTTACTGACGGACTGAAAAAACAGTGAAGGGCCCGGAAAACCGCCGCCTTTCACCGTCTTTTATCCATCGTCATTCAAGCAGAGACCCTGTTTTTACCTCTTATCTCCATATAAATGGTGCAGCGCTGCCGCACCGATAATTCCCGCATTGTTGCCAAGGGTAGCCACACCCAAAACGGTGTTGCGTTCCGGCTCCCGGCAGAAGGCTTCCTGGTCTACAATCCGGCGCACCGGCGCCAAAAGAGTCTCCCCCTCCTTGCTGATGCCGCCGCCGATCAGTAAAATTTCCGGCTGCAAAAGATTTACCACACTACACACTGCGTATCCAAGATAGGCGGTGTACTGCTCTACCACCTGCTTTGCCCCATCGTCCCCTTGACGCATTGCGTCGAAGGCGGTGCGTCCGCTGACCTGTTCCAAATCCCCCTGGCAGAGGTTCCACATCAAACTTTCGGGACACTGACGCATCTTTTCTTTGGTCTGACGAATCAGCGCAGTGACCGAACAGTAGGCTTCCATACAGCCTCTTCTGCCACAGGTACAGGGCTCGCCGTTATAGACCATCCCCATATGTCCCAGCTCGCCACCGCAGCAGCTGCATCCGGTGACCATCCGTCCGTCGATGAGGATACCGCCGCCGATGCCGGTGCCCAGGGTCATTACCACCACATTGCGGTATCCCTGGGCGGCTCCGGCCATCACCTCACCGTATGCGGCGGCGTTGGCGTCGTTGTCCAGGTAGATAGGCTTTTCCAGGCGCTGCGCCATAAGCTCCCGCAAAGGTGTGCCCACAAACCCCAGGTTGTAAGCATGCTGCACAATCCCGCGAAAAGGATCTACCGAACCGGGAGAACCGATTCCCACCGTCTCCACCTGATCGATGGAAATACCGGCATCCTCCACCGCAAGAGCGCAGGCCTTCGCCATTCGGTCCGCCACGTGTTCGGCGGTATCGGGAACATCGGTCGGAATGCTGCTTTTGCCAACAATGTGATGGCTTTCATCCACCACCCCAACGGCGATGTTGGTTCCTCCCAAATCTATTCCAATATGATACTGCATCTTCTTCACCTCCCAGAAATACGGCTTGCGCTCAAACAGTAAACCGCCCGGTTTTTTTGCGCACAACCTCCAAAAATCGGTCATAATCGGCGTTGAGCACCAGCTCCTCAGGAAATCCGATCTCCTCCAGCATCGCTACCGAAGCGGCCACGTTGCCAACATCCATACAAAAATGGGCGTCGGAGCTGACCACCACCGGCACCTGATATTTGGCGCAGCAGCGGGCAATCTCCCGGCAGTTATAGTGCGCACCGGGGCGCACGGTAAAGGAATGGGCGTTGATTTCCACAATTTTGTCGTAAGCCTTAAACTGTTTGATGGCTTTTTCCAGATCAAACACATATCTTCCGTCCCCACAGTGTCCGATAACGTCCACATCGGGATTTTCCGCAATACGCATCCACCCCTGGGTATTCTGCTCCAACGTCCCCGGCATACAGATGGGGCCGTGATAGGATGCGATCACCCAATCCAGACGGCGCAGCAGTTTTTGCGGGAGATCGAGAGAACCGTCAAAATCCATAATATTGCACTCGGCGCCTTTGAGCACCTTCACCCCTTCGATCTCATCGGGGATGGAGTACAGGTTGCGGAAGAAGGAACTCTGGGGGGCGTCATGCATCTCCGGGGCGTGCTCGGTAATACACAGGAAGGAAAGCCCTTTCTGAGCCGCCCAATGAACATTTTCCATGATGGTGCTGTAAGCGTGCCCGCTGGCCAGGGTATGGGTATGGGTATCCGCTACAATGGGTTTCACACTTTCGCCGCCTTTCGCGTTAGATATAGGAATATGCGGAATATGCGTCCACGTTGTCCTCGGGAGAAACGTTGGGGACGTCGTCCATCATTCCCAGCTTCCGAAGCAGCTCATGGGCTGCATTGTAGCCCATCTTTTTCTGACGGTTGTTCATCGCCGCCACCTCAATGATTACCGCGAGGTTTCTGCCCGGCTTCACAGGGATGGTGAGTCCCGGAACCTTGATGCCCAGTATCTCAATATATTCGTTCTCAATCCCCATTCGGTCATACACCTTTTCCGGGTCCCAAAGCTCCATGGAAATAACCATGTCAATTTTTTCGGTGAGCTTGACGGCGCCCATGCCAAACAAACGCCTGGCGTTGATGATGCCGATGCCTCTAAGCTCCATAAAATGGCGAATGTTTTCTGGAGAGCTGCCCACCAGCGTTTTGTTGGATACCCGGCGAATCTCTACCGCATCGTCGGCAATCAGCCGATGGCCGCGCTTGATCAGCTCGATGGCGGTTTCACTCTTACCCACACCGGAATCACCCAGTAACAAGATACCCTCGCCGTACACCTCCACCAAAACGCCGTGGCGGGTGATACGGGGAGCAAGCTCCACATTGAGCAGGCTGATGAGATTGGAAAGAAACGCAGAGGTGCCGTCGCCTGTGCGAACCAGCGCCACCTCATATTTTTTGGCCAGTTCCAACATACAGGCAAAGGGTTCCAGACCTCGGGTAATCACAATGACCGGAGGTTTGTGGCTGAAAAATTTTTCCAGGCAGCACTCCAATTCTTCCTGGGGAAGCCGTTCCATATAGGCAAATTCGCTTTTGCCTAGAATCTGAACCCGCTGGTAGTCGAAAAAGTCGAAGTATCCCACCAACTGAAGTCCCGGGCGGTTGACATCCGCGGTAGAAATCAGAATTTCCTGAGGCAATTTGGGCAGATAAACCTTTTCCAGATTGAACTCCCGTATCAGCTTATCCAGACTGACGGTATAGGTTTTGGTTGTCATTACAGCATCATGCCTTTCCCATTTTTTTGGAACTTTCCAGTTGTTTTTCCCGCTTATGCAGTCCCGGCATCACAGACGTACCGGTCCGCTCAAATTTCATTTACCTCTTTATTATAGCCCAATCACAGCTACTTTTCAACGAAAAGGTGTCATCGGAAACAAAAATGCTTTTCAAAAAACCTGTTGTTTTGAAAGATCCAAAGCGACGTAGAACGCCGTTTGTGTTTAAATTTAGGGATCATTGTTTCTTTTTTGTCCAAGTTATGGTATACTTGGTGTGGGCATTCCGCATCCCAAAAACAATCCTTTTGGAGGTATGCAATGCGTATCGCACTTTTTGTTGAAACCTATCTTCCCATGATCAACGGAGTAGTCACCCACGTCAAAATTCTGAAAGACGGCCTGGAACAACTGGGACATCAGGTGCTGATTGTCACCGCCGATCCTCACACCCACCGCCATTACCTGCAAAACAACGTGCTCCACTGTCCGGCTGTGGAGATGAAACGGTTTTACGGATTCGGTCTTTCCTCCCCGGTGGATGTAAGGCGTCTGAAAATCATTGCCGACTTTCATCCGGATATCATCCATATCCATCAGGAATTCTCCATCGGCCTGTTCGGTGTGGCGGCTTCCCGCATCCTGAAAGTACCTTTGGTATATACCCTGCACACCATGTACGACGAATATATCTACTATATTGCCCCACGCCCCTTGACCAAAGCAACCAAACGCTTTTCTCATAAATACATCAAATTTTTTGCACAGCACGCAGCCAGCGTCACTGGCCCCTCCCAAAAATGTGCCGAATATCTGCGGGCTGCCGGCGTAAATAAAAGCGTAAACATCATCCCCAATCCGGTAGAATTGGACGCATTCTCCCCTCGCAATATCAGCCAGCAGGCAAAAGACGCAGCGCTTAGGACCCTGCAGGAAAAATATGGCGTTGCCAGGGACGCAATGCTCTCCTGCTTTGTAGGGCGTTTGGGACGGGAAAAAAGCGTGGACGTGCTACTCTCCTTCTGGGCAAAAGCCATCACCCCTGCGGATAAGCTGCATCTGATTGTTATCGGGGATGGGCCGGTGCGTCCCGAATTGCAGCAACAGGCTCAGGAGCTGGGAATCTCCCAGATGGTCTCCTTCACCGGTTCGATCATGCACGATCAGCTTCCTCCCTACCTGGCGGTGTGTGACGCCTATGTCACCGCCTCCCTGTCGGATACCAATTCCATTTCGATGAAAGAAGGAATGGCCGCCGGACTCCCGGTCCTTCAGCTTTACGATCAGCTCAACGCCGACCAGATACAGGAAGGCAAAAATGGCTTTGTTTTTCGCAGTGCGGAGGAACTGGCGGAAAAGCTGCGCAAGCTGCGGGAAATGTCGCCAGAGCAGCGGCAAACCCTCAGCCAATCGGTTATGGAATCGGTCAGCGGAGCCAGTGCCAAAAATCTGGCCGGATATTTGCTGGAAATTTATCAGCAAGCCATCGACAGCCGGAAAAAAAGCTGAACCTACGATCAGCAGTTTTTCCTTTTCGCCTGACCGTTACCGTTAGAGAAATATACTCATAAAATCATACAGGCCATACCATAAAAGCATATAAAAAGCTTCTATGGTATGGCCTGTAACATTTTTACCATACTGTGTCTCATTTTGTCTGCTGGTCCTCCAACAGACTGTTGACATCCACGCCAAAGACACGGGCAAAAGCGAGCAGCTCAATATCGGTCACAAAACGCTTGCCGCTCTCAATGCGCTGCACTGCGTTCTTATCCAGATCCAATCCGATAATCTGCAACATATCGGCAAGTGCGCGCTGAGAAACCTTTGGTACCATTTGTTTTCGCAACCGGGCGATTCTTTCACCGCAAAGATTGTTGCGGCCGTCTTTAGCTTTGTTGGTAAACATCCTGCAACACCGCCTGTCTTTTCTGGGACACATGATCAAAAGAAACGGTGGGTGTCGTGGGCGCGCTATTTGTAAGATTTCAAAGTCCGCAGGGCTACAATCCGGCTATATGGGAAGCGTTTGGCTCCCGTGCCGAACCAGGTTATAAATGAAACAAGAAGAAGAAAACCGGCCAAATCTTTTGAACAGGCTTTTTCAGTCCTGCTCGAATCCAACCGGCCTCACGTCCATCTGATAACACCGCGGCACTTTTCCATCCACAATCAGCAGCCTTTCCAGCCACAAAATGTCTCATGCCCTTAGTCATTTCCCTATTATCATTATATTGTTTTTTCTGTGTTTTTGTGACATTCACTTTATGCCGACAATAAAAAAGAAAAGAAAAAAGGACAAAAAAGTAAAAAACAAGCAAAATGTGTCGAAGCAAGCCAACGCTAATGACCTTCCCGGCCATAATAATCAGAAATTTTTCCCAGAATACGCAGCATCTGGGCGGCGTCCTCCTCCCCAAGCCAGCAGAGCAATTTTGCAAAACTATACATATTGCGTTGCCGGTAATACCGGGCAGCCTCCCAGCCCTGCGCGGTGGGGGAAACCACCACAACCCGCCGGTCACTCTCCAGACGCCGGCGGGTCAAAAAACCCTTTTGCTCCAGCACATCCAACAGCGGGGTAACCGTTGAGGGAACGAGATCCAGCATCTCCCCAATCAGAGAAGTGCGAACCCCTCCCATTCCGGTTTCGTTGCAGCAGCAGCATAGCGCAGTCAGCGCTGCCCGCTCACTGTAGCGAAGCATATTCTCGGTCTTATCGCAATCCGGCTGCGCTTCATCGCGCTGCATATCCTGTTTGAGGGCGCGGAGCACGCCGAAAATCAAATCCGGAAACTGTTCCGGTTGCCGGTCCTTGGAAAGCCGCTGAAGAAACTCGGCAGCCTGTTCTTTTGTCTCGATCATGGTGTCCTGCGCCAAACCGGCGCGCTCCTTTCTGAATTCTATTGGAGGAAAAGCCTGTCATTTCACCGTCAGTTCTCCTTGGCATACTGCGCTTCCCGCCAGTTCCAGCGTAGCGATCTGATACGCCGTAAAGGTTACCGTAAGACGATAGTTTCCTTTTTCCGGTATCACCGGCAGCACCGCCCTTTCCAGCCGGTATCCAGGCTTGATCAGTCCGGTTTCCAGAAGGGGCTCTCCCTGCTCGGTGCAAATCTCAACACGCAGATAATAAGGATTCTCAGAAGGGTTTTCCGCCATCAACTCCACAGTGCCATCCTTTATGGTACAGGACAGCTGGGTATTGATCCGGTAAAGGAGCACGTCCTGTTGGGTATTTTTTTCAGCAAAAGCCGAATCCTGCTGCGCAACGGCAACGGCGGCAGGTTCAAAAAGAAAATCTTTGGTAAGCGCTGTCGAAAGAACAATCTCACCGTACATAAGCCGGATTGCCACCGCCAGAATCAGCACCGCCGCCATCACTCCCAGCACCACCAGATACTGGCGCAGCGACATTTTTTCCGGTGGGAATAAGGCGCAAGAGCCATTGGGCATACCTCCGTGATCCTAATAACTATTTCTCCTCGGTCATCCATATCCATACCGTCAACAAACCGATGAAAGGGCGCTGCAACACCCCTTTCATCGGTTGCTTTTCAATACCGTACCTTCATTATACCTGACCCGGCACGCAAATTCAACCGAAAATCCCTTCCATTCTCCGCCTTGAAACCATTCGGGAGGGATGGTAAGATAGAACTAGATGAAAACGATCAGAATGGGGAGATGTCCATGGCAAAGCTGCTGCTCACCGCCATCAACGCCAAATATATCCATACCAATCCGGCTGTCAGAGGCCTTTGTGTCCGCCTACAACAAAGCTATCCCCAGTGGGCGAATGAGATCGGGATTGCGGAGTACACCATCAACCAGAGAACCGATGAAATCCTGGCTCAACTGTACCGGCAGCGTCCTGCGGTACTGGGATTCTCCTGTTACCTCTGGAATGTCTCCATGGTGCGGGAAATCTGTACCGAATACAAAAAAGCCGCACCAGATACCATTTTATTTCTGGGCGGCCCGGAGGTCAGTTATGACGCTTCCCAGCAGCTGGAAAAGCTGCCGGAAGTTTCACTGATTGTTTGCGGGGAGGGAGAAGCTACCTTGGAGGCCCTCTATCCGCTGCTGCGGCAAGGGCAGCTCCCCCCTGAGGCGCTGGCAAAAATCCCCGGTATCGTTTACCGGGACGGGGAGGAGATCCGTGTCAATCCGCCGGCTTCCCCGGTCGATCTGTCGAGGGTTCCCTTCAGTTACACCGACGAGGAGCTGCAAAGCGGCCGGATTCTTTATTATGAATCCACCCGGGGCTGCCCGTTTCAGTGTCAGTACTGTTTAAGCTCAGCGGAAAAAGGGGTGCGCTATCGCCCCCTGGATCAGGTATATCAGGACCTGGACCGCTTTTTGGCTGCGAAGGTTCCCCAGGTTAAGCTGGTAGACCGTACCTTCAACTGTTCCAAAACCCACGCCCTCTCGATCTGGAAGTATCTGCATCACCACGATAACGGCGTCACCAACTTCCATTTTGAGATTGCCGCGGAGCTGCTGGATGAGGAGACGCTGGATTTTCTCTCCACCGTGCGCCCCGGCCTGTTCCAGTTTGAGATCGGGGTACAGTCCACCAACCCCCAAACACTGGAAGCCATCCGGCGCCCTGCGGATCTGGAGCATCTGCGGCGAATTGTAGATACCATCCATCGCGGGAAAAACATTCACCAGCATCTGGATTTAATTGCGGGTTTACCCTACGAAGATTTCGATTCCTTCCGGCGCAGCTTCAACGACGTCTACGCCATGGCGCCCCAGCAGCTACAGCTGGGTTTTCTCAAACTGCTAAAAGGAACGGGATTGTATCGGGACGCGCAGAAGTACGGGATCGTCGTGCGGGAACACGCCCCCTATGAGGTACTTTTTACCCGTTGGATCGATTTTGGGGAGCTTTTGCTGCTCAAGGATGTTGCGGAGATGGTGGAAATCTACTACAATTCTGGACGGTTTTCCACCTCGATTGCCCGGCTGCTCCCAGCTTTCGAGACGCCTTTTGATTTCTACCGGGCACTGGCAGAGTACTGGCGGGAAAAAGGATTTTTCTCTGTCAACCACCGCAACGAACAGTATTATGAGCTGCTTTGGCGTTTCCATCAGGATCGGATGGAACCCTGCAAAACCATTTCCTCAGAACAGCTCAAATGGATCTTAAAATATGATCTCTGCCTGCATCAAAAACCTAAGCGGGTGGAAGAAGCGGTGGCGGTGGATCTGTATCCTCAGTACCGGGAACAGGTAAACGGATTTTTCCGAGACCCACAAAATATCCGGGATTTTCTTCCGGATTATCAGGGAATGGACCCCCATCAGATCCAGCGGATTTGTCACGGGGAGGTGTTTCCCTTTCATCCGGATGACCCCTCCATGCTTCCCCAGACCGGGCTGATGGTTTTCGATTATCACCGGCGCGGCTGGAGTGGAAAAGCACAGTCCTTGTGGTATCCGCTTTTGGCAGTACAGTAGAGCAACACATGCAAATCATAAAAGGGTTTCGTTTCAAATCATTGGGAAGAATTATAAAATTTTGGCATCTTAAGTTAGGATTGTTGACAAAACCTGAATCAATTTATACAATAAATTTGTCAAGGCCACCAAAGCCCGAAAATTTGGTTGCCTAATCCGTGCTTTTGGCAGTTCCGTTAAAGGCACTAGGATGTTTTACACGCCTGGGTTTACCCGTGGTAGGCGTACAAACCATATAGGAAAGAGAGGAAAACACCATGGCAAAAAAGAGATATGCGCAGGTTGGTACCGGCGGCAGAGCCAGATTCTTCTATGAAGCCGTTGCATCCACCTACAGCGAAACCAGCGAGATCGTGGCATTTTGCGATGTCAACCAGACCAGAATGAACTATGCCAACTCCCGTCTGGAGGCTCTGGGCGCCAAAGCGGTTCCCACCTACAAGCACTACGAATTCGACAAGATGATCGAGGAAATCAAACCCGATTGCGTCATTGTCACCTCCGTAGACAGAACCCATGACTGGTACATCATCCGTGCAATGGAGCTGGGTTGCGACGTCATCACCGAGAAACCCATGACCATCGACGAGAAACGTGCACAGAGAATCATTGATACCCAGAAGAAGACCGGCCGTAACGTCCGCGTTTCCTTCAACTATCGTTATGCGCCCACCAACACCAAGATCCGTGAGCTGATCATGGACGGCGTCATCGGCGACGTTTTCTCTGTACATTTCGAGTGGTTCCTCAACACCAAGCACGGCGCCGACTATTATAGAAGATGGCACCGCAACAAAGAGAATTCCGGCGGATTGCTGGTACATAAATCCACCCACCATTTCGACCTGGTGAACTTCTGGCTGGGCACCTCCCCCGAGACCGTTTTTGCCATGGGTTCTCTGAACTTCTATGGCAGAACCAACGCGGAGCGCAGAGGCGTGAAGGAGTTCTATTACAGATGCCATGGCAACGAGATCGCCAAGAACGATCCCTTTGGCCTGGATATGGAAGCCAATCCTGTACTCAAAGCGCTGTATCTGGATGCAGAGCATGAGGACGGCTATATCCGTGATAAGAGCGTTTTCTCTGAGGAAATTTCCATCGAAGATACCATGGGCGTTCTGGTACGGTATAAAAACAACGCAATCCTGACCTACTCCCTGAACTCCTATCTGCCGCTGGAAGGCCTGCGTGTTGGCTTTAACGGCAGCAAGGGCAGAATCGAGATGGAGGTCTTTGAGAACTCCTACGTCAACGCTGGCGGCGACAAAGCCAACGAAGGCGCCCTCAAGAGCAAGAAGATCATGGTTTATCCCATGTTCGGCGCTCCCTATGAGGCGGAGGTTACCGAGGGTAAAGGCGGCCATGGCGGCGGCGACCCTGTCCTGCTCAACGACATCTTTGGCGTTCCCGTGGAGGACAAATTCCACAGAGCTGCCAACCAGGTGGACGGCGCTATGTCCATCCTCACCGGTGTTGCAGCCAACAAGTCCATCGCTTCCGGTATGCCGGTTAAGATCGATGACCTGGTAAAATTCTAATGTCTTTTGATGGCTGAATCCGTCAACAATCCTACCTTTCATCCTAATATCTTCTTTTTATCAGCCATTTCTTTTAAGAGCAGCCGCTGCATATGGCACGGCTGCTCTTTTATCCATATCCCAAATTCCCATCCGTAAAGGAGGTTCCCCATGTTTCAGGTCACCGATTATCAAATTGTAGGGGACGGCGTCACCAACAACACCGCCGCCATCGGCAAACTCATCGATCAGGTGGAGGCTGCGGGAGGCGGCACCATCTACTTCCCGGCCGGACAGTATGTCACCGGAACCATCACCTTGAAGAGCAATATGACCCTGTATCTGGATGCAGGAGCAGTCCTTTTGGCCAGCGATATCCGCAGCGAATATCCCTTTATCGACGATAAGCTGATTCCGGGCTGGGATGGGGTTACCAAGGGTGCCATCATCACCGCTTTTCATGCGGAAAACATTGCCGTGATGGGCCGCGGCAAAATCGATGGGCGCGGCTACAACTGGTGGCATAAATCCACCGACGGCACCACCCGGGACGGACGTCCCCGCACACTGCAATTCTTCTCCTGTGAAAATATCCGCATCGACGGCATCACCATCGTCAACTCCCCCATGTGGACCATCCATCCGGTGTGCTGCAACAACATCACCGTACATGGGGTAACCATTCAAAACCCCTGGGATTCCCCCAACACCGACGGCATCAATCCGGAAAGCTGTTCCAATGTCCATATCTCCAACTGCCATATCGATGTGGGCGACGACTGCATCACCATCAAATCCGGAACCCAAAACGACAATTACCAGCGCAAAAAGCCCTGTGAAAATATCACCATCACCAACTGCACCATGGTCAACGGCCATGGCGGCGTGGTCATCGGCAGCGAGATGTCCGGCGGCGTCAAGAACGTGGTGATCTCCAACTGTGTATTCTGCGGCACCGACCGGGGCATCCGCATCAAAACCCGCCGCAAACGTGGAGGCACTGTGGAGGACATTCGGGTTACCAACATTGTGATGAACGAAGTGTTCTGCCCCATCGTCATCAACGGTTTTTACCGCTGTGCTGCCAAACCCTATGAGCTGGAGGAACTCTTTACCCGGGAAAAACGTCCTCTCGCTCCCGATACCCCTACCTTCAAAAACATCTATATCTCCAATGTGACCGCCCGCGGCTGCACCAGCGCCGCCTGCTTTATGATGGGCATCCCTGAATCCCCCATCACCGGGGTATCCATCGACAACTTTGTGGTGGATATGAAACAGGGCGAGGTCAAACCCGAACAGCCCGCCATGGCCTACGGTCTGCCGGAGATGGCCAAACAGGGAATGAAGCTGTATAACGTTAAGGACGTTACCTTAAAAAATATCCGGGTGTCGGTGTTTGACGACAACGCAGTTACCATCGAGGACTGCCAGGATGTGACGATGGATTCCATCATCATCAACTCCTCAGTAGCTGGAAAACCGGTGATCTCGCTGAAAAATGTGGAGAACGCCTTTATCTCCAAAGGCATCAGCGCAAATCTCGAGGGAGAGTTTGTCCATCAGGAAAACTGCACCGGAGTCACCGTTCGCTAAGCGGTATCTCACCATACCCTTCGCCAATTTCAAAAAGAAAAGGACGTCAAACAAAAGTTTCCGCCCTTTTGAACGCAAAAAACTGGGAGCACGGCCTTACCGGCTGTGCTCCCAGTTTTTTTGCAAGTAATGAGAGATTATCCCAACAGCGCCCCAAGTTGTCCAAGAGTTTCATCAAAGGTGCGAATGGTATCCAGCACCGGCTTGCTGCTGGCCATATCCACCCCGGCAATCCGCAGCAGTTCAATGGGATGATCGCTGCCGCCGGTGGTCAAAAATCTGCGGTAGTCCGCCACAGCAGGTTTGCCCAGCTCCCGGATACGAGCCGCTATCCCGTAAGCGGCGGAAATGCCGGTGGCGTACTGATAAACATAATAGGCGCGATAAAAATGCGGAATGCGGGCCCACTCGTAGGAGAGATTGTCGTCCACCGTCAGATCAGGACCGTAATAGAGCTGGTTGAGCTCCCGATGCAGATTGCACAGCGTGTCAGGAAGCAACGGCTTTCCCTCCTCCACCATGCGGTGGGTCTGATGCTCAAAATCGGCAAACATGGTCTGGCGGTAGAAGGTGGAGCGGATGTCATCCAATGTTTTGGAGAGCAGCAGCGCCTTCTGCTGGGGGGAATCGGTATGCTCCAGCAGATATTCACCCAACAGCTTCTCGTTGAGGGTGGAGGCAACCTCCGCGCAGAAGATGCTGTAATCCGCATAGATCAGCGGCTGAGCCTCGTTGCTGAAATAGGTGTGCAGCGCATGACCCAGTTCATGGGCAAGGGTAAAGACGCTTTCCAGCGTACCGGTAAAGTTGAGCAGCACATAAGGATGGTGCGGCCGGTAAGCGCCGGTACTGTACGCGCCGGAAACCTTATTTTCCGCCGGATAAACATCAATCCAACGCTCCTCCATCGCCCGGCGCAGCAGCGCGGTATAATCCTCCCCCAGTACCGCAGTGGCTGCAAGCACCAGCTCACAGGCCTGCTCATAGGTATACCGGCTCTGGGTATCGGGAACCAGCGGCACAAAGAAATCGGAAAAATAGAAAGGTTCCAGCCCCAAAATCCGCTTGCGCATCGAGACATACTGCTGAAGCGGAGCGGTATTCTCCCGCACAGTGGAGATCAGCGCATCGTAAACCGTCTCCGGGATATGGTTTGCATCCAGAGAGGACGCCCGCGCCGAAGGATAACGATGGCTCTTGGCGTCAAAGACATCCGCCTTCACCGAACCGTAATAGGCGGAGGTAAGGGTGTTGATGTGTTTGCCGTAGGTTCCCAGCAGTGCGGTATAAAATTCCCGGCGGAAGTTCTGGTCGGGATGCAGAAGCGCTTTGGCATACTGGGCCTCACAGACCTGAACCTCCTCCCCTTCCGGGGTGGTGAGTTTGGGAAACTGCATATCGTTGACCGTCAAATCCTTGAAAATCTTCTGGAAAGAGCTGCCCAGATCTCCCATGCGCACCATCAGGTTTTCCATCTCCGCCGAAAGGATGTGTTCCTTTTTCGCAAAGAAATCCTTGGCAAAAAGCCGGTAAAGGGTGAGCTGAGGCAACTGCTGGCAGTACCGCTCATAATCCTCCATGGAATACTGCATCAGTTCCGGGGCGATAAAGGCAAGCTTCTCCCCGATCTCGGTGCCGCTGCTGGAGGCCGATTCATACAGTTCCTTTGCCGCACTGTCGGCCATATTCTGATCAAAGTTGGAATGGGCAAAGACAAAGAGCGCATAGAGATTCTGCTGAATCTCCTCGTACTGGTGCGCTGTCTGCAACAGCTCCTGGGGTGTCTGGGCCAGATGGCCCTGGCGGGCGGCCAGCGCATCCACAAGGGCTATGGTTTTTTTCATAGTGTCTTTCCACTGTTCATCGGTGGCAAACATCTCCCGCAGATTCCAGCGGGTAGGCAGATTGGTAAGGGACATATCTGATCTTCCTTTCCGGTTTCAAATCACATTCCCAAAAAGGGATACAATGGTAGCTTTCTCCCCTATTGTATCGGAAATACGCCGATATTACAACCTTCCCCTCAAAGGTTGGGACAACCGCCTTTGAGGGGAAGGTTTTCTTGATTTTTACGCTAGAGCCGGGAACGCGGTTTTATTCCGCCTTCACCACCGCAAGGAAAGAATAAAAATCCCCGCTCTCCCGACCGTCCCGCTTGCTGGCGGCGCGGTCGGAGGTGGAAAGACCGGCATACATCAGCTCATCCCCGTAATGAAGGCTGCTCTCCCCTTCCACCGTCACCCGGTAACACAGGGAGGGGTCCAACCCCTGGAGTTTCATCCGGGTAAAGGGCATATTGGAGTGGCGCAGCACCCGGTAATAGCCTACCACTGCCTGCCGGCGGTCAGCAGATACCGCCATCCATCCGGCTTCATTGCCGGTGAAGGGATTTTTCAGCCGGTAAAAATCGCCGAATTGCAGCAGCTGCCGGTATTCCTTCATAAAGGCAACCTGTTCCTTCACCTGCTGCCGCTCCTGCTGGGAGAGCAGATTCAGATCCAGCTCATATCCGAAAGCACCGAAGAAGGCCACATTGGCCCGGGTGGAGAGCGGGGTCATCCGATGCACCTGATGGTTGGGCACCGCCGAGACATGGGCGCCCATACTGCTCACTGGGTATACCATGGAGGTGCCATACTGGATTTTCAGCCGCTCCACCCCATCGGTGTTGTCGCTGGTCCAGCACTGCGGGGCGTAGTAAAGCAATCCGGGATCAAACCGTCCGCCTCCTCCGGAGCAGGATTCAAAGAGAATCTGCGGGAACCGGTCGGTCAGCCGCTGATAGAGGGCATATACCCCCAGAATATAGCGATGGAATACCTCCCCCTGGCGATGGGCTGGCAGCGCGCGGGAGTATACCTCGGTCATACTGCGGTTCATATCCCATTTGACATAGGAAACCGGCGCCTGAGAGAGCACCTTTTCCATCAGATCCCCGATGTAATCCACCACCTCCGGACGGGAAAAATCCAGCACGTGCTGATGGCGGCTGGGGCTCATCCCTCTGCCGGGAATGGACAGCGCCCAATCGGGGTGTTCCCGATACAGCCGACTGTCCTTGCTGACCATCTCCGGCTCAAACCAAAGCCCGAACTTCATTCCCAGATCTTCAATCTTTTTGGCCAGCGAGACGATGCCACCTGGCAGCTTGGAGAGATCCGGATACCAATCGCCCAGAGAGGTGGTATCATCGTCCCGCTTGCCAAACCATCCGTCGTCCAGCACAAACAGCTCGATTCCCAGCTCCTTGGCGCCTTTGGCGATCTCCAAAATCTTTTCTTCGTTAAAATGAAAATAAGTGGCCTCCCAGTTGTTGATCAGCACCGGGCGGGGGCGATCCCGCCAGTATCCCCTAGCCAGGCGGGTGCGATACAGGGTATGGAAGGCGCGGCTCATCCCGCCTAGGCCGGTGTCGGAATAAACCATCACCGCCTCAGGCGTCTGGAAATGGGCGCCGGGGAGCAGTTCCCAGGAGAAATGCTCTGGATGGATGCCCAGCATGACCCGTACCACATCAAATCCATCCACCTGCGCCTGTGCCAAAAAGTTGCCGCTGTATACCAGGCTAAAGCCCAGCACCTCCCCCTGGGTTTCGTTGGCGTCGGGACGCTTGAGAGCCAGGAAGGGATTCATATGATGGCTACTGCCGCCCCGCAGGCTGTATACCTCCTGAGCGCCCATCTGAAGAGGGGTGATCTGAACCATCCGCTCCTTTGCCCAGGCGCCATAGAGAGTAAGCATCTCATATTCCTTGTCCGGCAGATCCACACTCAGACTCATGGCGTTTTGCAGCACCAGGCGCTGGGAACCCCCATTATGGAAGTAGGCGCTGCGCGCCAGCACCGGCAGCGTCTCAAAGATGGTATAATTGAGGGTCAGTTCCAATCCCGTCAGCGGATCCCGCAGCAGGATCTGCAAGGTGGTTGCCTCCCCCTGCTGCTCCGTATAGGTGGCAGGAAGCCCTTCCAAACAGGGCTTTCCATCAAAGATTTTGTGGGAGAGATAGACAAAATCGGTGAGGGTACTGCCGTTTTCCCCCTCCACCTCCACCGCCGGGTACCGCATATCCCCGCTTCCGTAGCAAGGATACTCCTGACGCAGCTGTTCCAGTGAGAAGTAGGGGTCCAGATTCTCGGGGTAGGCAGAAAAGGAGCGGGAAGCGCGTTCCTGAAGCTGACCAAAATCCTCCCGATCGTTGAGACGTTTTCCCACATACAGCTGGCCCAGATGCCCGTTTTCCAACACCTGTATGATATAGCTCAGATGTGGATTCAAAAGGTGAAACTGTTTTGTGTTTTCGTGCCAGAATACCGGCATGGTAAATCCCCTTCTTTCTTTATAGATAAACTTGTTTGGATTTCATTACACCCGCAGAGTCGTTTGATCGTCCAGAATCCGAACCCGCTCCCCCAGAATCTCCCGTACCTGACGGTACTGCTGTACCGGGTTGGCAAGGATATCCCGTCCGTGATGGATCAGGCAGAGCATTCCCGGCGCCAGTCCGGCATCCACCAGCGTCTGGGCCACCTGCGCTGGATGATGATGTCCGGTCTCGGTCAAGAGCAGATCGCAGGGCAGCAGTTCCCGATAGTCCTCCAGCCCTTTGGTATCCCCGGTATACACCACCCGTTTTCCGCCTGCCTCAATGGCAAAACCAAAGGAGCGCCAGGGGGTTCCCTCCTGATGTGCCAGATGGTGGTTATGCAGCGCCGTCACCGTCAACCCATCCTGAGAGAAGATCACCCCATCCTGGTACTCACAAGCGTTCAGCGTGTAATCCAGATCAAAATTGCCCTCGGTACATTTGAGCAGCTGATACAGCCCATCCCAACAGCGCAGCTCCGGGAAAAACAGCGGAATGGTTTTGCCGGTGAGACGGTGGGTGCGTTCGCTGAGCTTGCGCATATTCCACAGCAGATTGCCAAGCCCTCCCACATGGTCCATATGGCAGTGGGAGATAAAAACTGCCCGCACCTGCTGTAGGTCAAGTCCCATCATATGAGCGGTATAGGAACAGTTTTCCCCCGCGTCAAACCAGTAAAGTCCGCCCTGCCACTGGATGGCAAAGGCAGTATGATGACGGCAGGGCATCGGTTCGGTACCGGAGCAGCTGCCAAAGAGATGGATGCGCATACTCTGTTCCTCCCGCAGCTGAAAGTCCCGTGCTCGGTTGAGAAAACTCTCTGCTTCTTTCATAAAAATCCTCCTTGTCCGTTCAACCAATTCCCATCCGGATGCTCGACGGGTAACCTATGCTTTATCATCGTCATCTGTTTTTTCCCAGAGAACAAACATCTCCCGCCGCAGAGCCCTTCCCCTTGTACCTCCCATCCACCGGCGGCATATCATACAGTATTGGGAAGAGCACAACCCTTGGTTATAGGGTACGACAAACTGGTGAAAAAATCAATGAATCTATCCTTACTTTCCGACAATTTTTCCCAAATCTTCTGTCAATCACCGGTTTTTCTTTCCCGGCATATACTGCTATCAAGGAGGTCATCTTATGTCCGTGCAGATTCCGGATTCTTTTTTGGTACTGGGTGGAGACCTACGGATGGATTATCTAGCTGCCTATCTGGCCCAGCGGTATCCACTCCTGCGCTGGCGGCCCAACGACGGAGTATCCGCCTTGGAACAGGCAATCCAACAGGGAAGCCATCTGGTTTTCCCGGTTCCCTTCTCCCGAGACGGCGCCACGCTCACCGACGCCCCCAAAATCTCCATCCAAGCGCTCAGATCTCTGCTGCGTCCCTGCCATCGTTCCCTCTCTGGCTGGCAAATTCCCAAAGCAATTACAGAGCGATGCCGCCAGCTGGGCATCCTTACCATCGACTGGGCGACGCTAGAAAGCGTAACGCGATACAATGCCGTGCTGACCGCGGAAGGAGCCATTGTCCAAGGCGTCCTTAAGGGTGGACGCAGCCTGCACAGCAGCCGCTGCTGCATTTTGGGATATGGCCGGTGCGCCAGGGCATTGGCACTGCGTCTTGGTCCTCTGGCGGGTAAGGTTACCATTGCAGCAAGGAGTCCTCTGCAAAGGGCATTGGCACAGGAGGACGGATTCTCCGCTATCGCTTTGACCGCCCTCAAAGACCAGAAACACTGTTTTGACCTTCTCTTTAACACCATTCCCGCCACGGCGCTCTCGTCGGAGGACACCGGTTGTCTGGCTGCCCAGGCGATGATACTGGATCTGGCCAGCGGACCGCTGAGAGAACATATCGCCCTCCCCCTGCCTTTGGATGGGCAGGCATACAGTTGTCCGGGACTTCCTGGAAAATACTTTCCCAAGGATGCCGGGGAAATTTTAGCACAGGCCACCCTTGGACAGATCCCAGACTTTCCTTCCTCCCTCGACTTCACCGTGATCGAGAAACATTCATCCTCCAACCTCACCGACACACCTTGAAATCGACGAAAGGATGTGTGCCGTAGGTTTTTTCATAAGGAGTGATCCGCCATGACAATTTCCGGGCACAACGTCGGCGTTGGGATCACCGGTTCCTTCTGTACTTTCTCCAAGGTAACACAGGCAATCCGGGATCTGACCGCCCAGGGCGCAACGGTGCTTCCCATCTTTTCCTACAACGCCCAATCCATCGACAGCCGTTTTGGCACGGCAAACTACTGGTTGGACACCATCACCCAAATCACCGGCAAGGACCCCATCCTCACCATCCCCCAGGCGGAACCGTTGGGACCAAAAAATATGCTGGATCTTCTGCTCATCGCCCCCTGTACCGGCAATACCCTGGCCAAACTGGCCAACGGTATCACCGACACCCCGGTGCTGATGGCCGCCAAAGGGCATCTGCGCAACAACAAACCGCTGGTCATCTTTCTTTCCAGCAACGATGCCCTGGGTTGTAACCTGAAAAACATCGGACAGCTGATGAACATGAAACATATCTATTTTGTTCCCTTTGGACAGGACAGCGCCCAGTCCAAACCCAACTCCATGGTCTCCCAGGTACAGTGGATCTGTCCTACCCTGGAAGCAGCCCTGGAGGGAAAACAGCTGCAACCGGTGATCGTACCCTATCCATAAGGTTTTCTCTGCTTTGTGTGAAAGGTCCATATTCCGCTGAATAGGAAGGCCACATCCTGCTTCCGGTAAGGAAAACAGGATGCGGCCTTGCTTATGCTGCAAACAGGATTATAAAATTTCCACCTGATACTTTTCCATCCAGTAGTTGAGCTGCAGATAGTATGCGATGAGCTGTGGCCCCGCCATCAGCTGGCCGAACCAGGGTTTTCCATAATCGGAAGGGGCGCTGAGGAACTGTTTCGTCTTTTCCCGGTCAATAAAGCGCAGTACCGGTGCATCTCCCTGCTCCATCAGCTGAGAAAGCTGACGGGCCAACATTTTTTCATAGGTGGGATCGTAGGTCTTGGGATAGGGACTTTTGCGGCGGAACAGGATCTCATCCGGTACCAAACCTCTCCCGGCTTCCCGCAGCAGCCTTTTGACCACACCATCCTTGGCCTTCATCTCCCAGGGGACATTCCAGAGATATTCGATGATCCGGTGATCCGCAAAAGGTACCCTTGCCTCCAAACCGGAATACATACTGGTACGGTCCATCCGGTCTAGCAGCGTCTGCATAAACCAGCGCAGATTGAGCCAGGAGATCTCCCGGCGGCGGCGCTGTTCCCCTGTTTCTCCTGGCAGATAAGGGGTTTGGGCCACCGACTCCTCGTACCGTCTGCGAACATATTCCTCCATTCCCAGCGCCTGAACCCATTCATCCCGCAATAGCAACCGGCGAGGTTCCAAATTGGGGGACCAGGGGAACGCATCGTCCCGCAAAAACTCCGGCTTATGGAACCAGGGATACCCACCAAAAATCTCGTCGGCGGTCTCCCCGGTGAGCACCACCTTGTTATACTGTTTTACCACCGAACAAAAATACAGCATCGATGCATCCACATCTGCCATTCCCGGCAGATCCTTGGCGTCCACCGCCTGGTACAGTGCCCGCACCATATCCTCGTTGCCACATTCCAGATAATGATGGTCCGATCCGATATACTGCACCATCTGTTCCACATAGGGCCGATCCTGGGACGGCTGAAAATCGTTTGCCTGAAAATACCGTGCATTGTCCACAAAGTCAAAGGAGAAGGTGGTTAACCTCTCTCCTTGTTTGCGCAGCTGATCGGCACATACCGCCGAGACCAATGAGCTGTCCACCCCTCCGGAGAGGAAGGTACAGATGGGTACATCCGATACCATCTGCCGCTGTATGGCGTCGATGAGCAGGAAGCGAGTATGTTCCACCGTCTGCTCCCAGCTTTCAGTATGCGGAATACTTTGCAACTGCCAATAGGGATGAACCATCATCCCTTCCGGGCTATAACGCAGCCAGTGACCAGGCTCCAATTCCTTTACGCCATGAAATACGCCGTGTCCAGGGGTTTTGGCAGGACCGATGCTGAAAATTTCGTTGAGGCCCTCCAAATCGATTTGCGGTTTGATTCCGGCTGCAAATAATCCCTTAGGCTCTGAGGCAAAAATCAGTTCATCCTTGGTTTGGGCATAGAACAGAGGTTTGATTCCTGCCCGATCCCGAAACAGATAAAGAGCTTTTTCCCGCTCATCGGCGATGGCGAAGGCAAAAATCCCATTGAGATGCTCGGCAATCTGCGCGCCATACTGCATATATCCCACCAAAATCACCTCGGTGTCAGAGGTGGTTTGAAATTTCCATCCCTTGGCCATCAGGCTCTGGCGCAGCTGAGCGGTATTGTATAACTCTCCATTATAACATATGGTATAGACATATCCACCGCTCTCCCGTACCATCGGCTGATTCCCGCCGGAAAGATCGATGATGGAAAGCCGGGTATGGGCAAATCCGACCCCTTCCCGCAGGTAAATTCCGCTGTCATCCGGGCCACGGCGGCCAAGGCACTGTGCCATACGCAAAAGCCGCTGGCGCTGCACTTGTGCACTAGAAAGATATCCGCCGTTGCCATCCCCGGCTGCAAACCCACTGATCCCGCACATATATCCGATTCCCCCTATCCTCCAGCAAAACCTTTCGATGCTATAACAGTTGTATACTTTCGCACTGCAATTATGAATATGCACCACAGAGGAGAAAGATGCCTGTCCCCCAAGAGAATGAATATTTTCCGAAAGTGTAGGTTTGTCAAACATATT
>DBQB01000002.1 GCA_002305685.1 Ruminococcaceae bacterium UBA1405 | reverse complement strand
TCTAACTTTTTGGGGTCACTTCACCCATAGGGTTCTCCTTCGTTTATTTACAATATTCCATTGTCTTGCTGTGATGAGAAAAATCAATTATTTTTTTGTAAACAGGTAAACAGCGATCCCCGCAAAGATCTCGGCGACACCCAGCGACCCCAACCAGCCGGGATAGAGAGAACCGGTTCCGGCGATCTCCAAAATCCCCTGTAAAATACTGGCGGTGGTGATGGTGGCGATACCAAAGTGATACCGATGGGCTGCCAGCGTGGAGGGAGCAGATAGCCCTATTTTGGCGATCAGAAGGCAGGGGAGAAACCCCAACAAAAGCGGATAAAGAAAGCTCCAACTCATATAAGGAGAGAATACTCCGTGGGAAAACCGATAATAGATCCAGCAAAATAGCATACATCCGGCACTGCTCCATAAATACCCGCGGCAGCGGGGATATAGGATATTATTCCCCGATATAGACAATATCGCTCACACTCCTCTCCTTGATGGTACGCCCGTTGGTGGTGGGCTGGTTGATGACCTCCCCCATAAACCAAAGGGTGGAGGAACCGCCCCCATCCAGATTGTAAGCCTGGGTACATCCTTGTTCCTGCATGACTTCTGCCAGTTCAAGCAGCGTCAACCCTTCGCTTTGCTGGGTATGCCCATCGGAAACCACAAACAGATAATGGAGCGGTTCGATGATACCGATGGCGGTGCGCGGATTGCTGTTCATCGACTGTTCCACCTCACTTTCGGCATCGACGGCAACCTCCCCGTTGATCACCAGTCCGGGGCCGAAGGAAAAGATCTGTACCGCACCGTTTTCCATCAGCGTTTGTGCGCTGACTTCGCTTTCGGAGACAATTTCCATCGTTCCATCGGCATACAATGCCAGCGCCTGTCCGTCATCCTCCCGAGGGGTATCCCGATAGAGGGACCCGTTGCGCATCACATATCCCTCATCCCGAAACCCATAATAATCTCCGTTGATGGCGAGGATGGCCTGATTTTCCTGGGCGATCTGGGAGGTGGTAGCGCGCAGGTTTCTGCCAAAAGCGCCCTGTGCCAGGGCGGTGCGCAGCAGCGAAGGCTGACGCAGAAGGATATCCACCAGATAAATTTGGGTGTCATATTGGCGCAGGGTGGTAATCTGGATGGAGATATTTTGGCTTTGATAGCTGTTTTCCGTGATGATGGGTTGGGAGACGGTAGAGGATGTTTGAGAATCGGAAGGGGATGAGGTTACGTCCGCGCTGCCAGACTGGGAAGGTGTTACATCGTCGGATGCTGCGGAGGTTGTAGAGGAGAGGCTTTCCGGTATTACCACATCTCTGGGAATCACAAAAGCATCCAGCAGGATAAAAAGGGAAGCGCTTATAAGGAAAAGGGAATAGAGCAAAGCAGGGAGGGACGTGTGTTTTTTCTGTTTTCGATGCATTCCATCACCAACCGATTTAATTTTGAAAAAATCTATACTCTAAGCATACCATCCGAGGCGTGATTTCGCAGGAGGAGAAATCTAAATATATTATGAAGAAAGATACCGGTTTGTGTGATGGATATCTGACGGAAGTATGTTGATGAAAGTGAATCCTTTTTTCAAAGAGAATTCTTAGAGGAGAAGATTCAAAACGATAAAAAAGGTACAGGAAACCGGAACCCGGTTTCCTGTACCTGATAGACGGATCTTTATAATTAGATTCCGTAAGACCCTTCGGTATTCAGGGTTGTCTCGCTGGTGGTTTTGGTGAAGGTGGAGTGATCAATCCGCTCCTGCAGCAGCTTGCAGAACAGATCTTCATCCAGATTGGAGGGATCTACCCATCTGTCGGTCCAGGCGGAGAGATGCATTGCGTTGGAGAGGGATACCCCGCGGATACCTTCCTGTCCGGGAGCCAGCAGAGGCGTGCCCTTGAGCACTGCGTCGGCAAAGTTTTCCATAATGCCAACGTGCTGCGGGTTGGGTCCTTTCACAGGAATTTCCATCTTCCAGCATTCGGGGGAACCAAAGCCCTTGGTCCAGGTGGCGTTAAACTCTTTCTCACCGATGCGGTTGCGGAAGAAGGTGATGACATCGTTTTCCACCACCAGTTTGCCCCGATCAGCGGAGATTTCCAGACGGTTGGTTCCGGGAGCCTCATGGGTGGAGGTGATGAACAGACCGGTGGCGCCGTTGGCGTATTTGGCCATGGCGGTGACGTCGTTTTCTACCTCGATGTTACGGCATTTTCCGTAATCCATGAAGGCGCGAACCGAGACGGGCATACCGCACAACCACTGCCACAGATCCAGCTGATGGGGAGACTGGTTGAGCAGCACGCCGCCGCCCTCGCCGCTCCAGGTGGCGCGCCAATCGCCGGAATCATAGTAGCTCTGGGAACGATACCAATTGGTGATCTCCCAGACAACCCGCTTCATCTCGCCCAGCTCGCCGCTTTCCATCAGGTCTTTTACCTTCTGGTAAACGGGATTGGTGCGCTGATTAAACATCATGCCAAAAACTTTTCCGCTCTTGGTGGCGACATCATTCATCTCCCGCACAGCCTTGGTAAAGACGCCAGCGGGTTTTTCCACCAGCACATGGTATCCGGCGTTGAGCGCCTGGATGGCAATGGTGGGATGGAGATAGTGGGGAACAGCGATTTCCACCGCGTCCACCGTGTGGCTTGCCAGCAGCGCTTCCACGCTGTCAAAGATCTGGACGTCCTCAGGCAGGTTTTCCTTTGCCCATTGCCGTCTGGACTCCTTGATATCGCATACCGCGGCCAAAACGGCGTTATGTACCTTACCGGAAACCAGATTTCTGCAGTGGCCGCTTCCCATATTACCGACGCCGATGATACCAAAACGAAGTTTGTCCATTTGAGTTACCTCCTTCAAATTTTCATGAGGGAAATCCGATTATTCAGTGAGACCGGCTTTTGCCATCAGACCGCGCAGCGCGTCGGCAGCGACGCCAAAGAGTCGTGCACCTTCAGAGGATTCCGCTTTTTTGATCATATCCGGCTCGCTTTCCAGATCGGTAAAGCCGGTAAACTTGCACAGATGGGGCTCCAGGGAAAGGAAACCGTCAAATTTTTTCGCAGCAAGGGCGTTTAAGACATCCAACACTCTGCCGTCTCCCTCGCCAGCGGGAACAACATGATGATCGGAATATACCGCGTCCTTGATGTGCATATAGGTGAGATAGGGGGAGAGCAGCTCATAGGCGTGAGGATAAACCTCCTCGTCGCACTGAACGAAGTTGGCGGGATCGAAGGTAACCCGCAGGATGGGGGAGTTGATGGTGCGGATGATATCCAGGCACCGGTCCGCCATATCTCCGTAAATGCCTTTTTCATTTTCATGCAGCAGGATGACATCGCGGCCTTCAGCAGCTTTTACAAACGCGGCCATCCGTTTCATAACTTCGTCCCGATATTTGGCGGGATCCTCCCCCTTGGGAATGTAGAAGCTAAAAAGACGGATGTATTTGGTGCCAAAGAGATTGGCCAGATCCAATACATGCTCAAACTGTTTCAGATGCGGTTCAAAGGGATCGGTGATCTGGATTTTTCCGATGGGGGAACCGATGGCGGAGAGAGAAAACCCTCTGGCGTCCATCTGGGCTTTGATCTGTTTTGCTTCTTCCAAAGTGCAGTCGCAGAGATTTTTGCCGTTGACGCCCCGCATCTCAATGTGGTGGATTCCCAGTTTTTCCATCACATTCATCTGAACGGTCAAATTTTTATCGATTTCGTCCGCAAAACCGGAGAGAATCACTTTGCTCATGGCAATACCGCTCCTTTTCCATTTAGTAGCTTTCTATCGGGTTTCAGGCTGTGAGAGAAAGAAAAATCCTTCTTAACTTAAACCTCCAGCGCACCAGCGTCAGCCGCCAATTTTTTCAGGTTGGCGTAGCTGATACCGAGACTCTCAAAGGGATCTATCTCACAGATATCCTGTTCGATGACGATATGGGAAACCCCGCTCTCGATGCAGGCCTTCATGCAGGCGGCCAGGTTCAAATTACCGGTACCCACCTCGGTGAAAGTTGGACCAATCTTGCGGGGGAGTGCTTCGTTTTTGACGATCTTCATATCTTTGAAATGGCAAACCTTCATCCGGGGAGAAGCGCGACGGATGTAATCCTCAGGGGAGACGCCGCCAGCCTGGAGCCAGTAGGTGTCGAGAATAAAGCCAAACTCGGGGACGGTATCCTCCAGCAGCATATCCATCACCAAACGCCCGTCAAAGCGCTCAAACTCAAAGTCGTGGTTGTGATAACCGAACTTCATACCGGCGTCGGCAATCTTCTTTGCGATCTCGTTGAATTCCTTGATAAATGCCTGTGCGCCTTCCTTGGAGCCGCGGAACTGATTGGGCATGGAACCGATGCCGATGGCGTCGCATCCCATCAGACGATGCTCCTCAATCAGGTTGTCCAGATCTTTGGTCAAACGCTCATAACTGTTGTGGGTGATACAGACATCCAGTTCCAATTCGTGGATCAGATCTCCCAATTTATGTGGGTCCATAGGGCCAAAACCGGAAATCTGTATAACATCAAAGCCCATGGCTTTGATCTTGCGAAGGGTTTTTTCAATGTCCTCCGGTGTTCTGGTAAACTGCCGGACGGTATAAAGTTGTGCGCCAAGTTTCATCGTGTATGTACCTCCCTATATCCTGTGCTTTGTAGGCGGCGGACCAATTTATTTTTAGTATAACGTTGAATCCGATCAAAATCAATGCAATATCTTCGCGTATTTTTGTATTATTTTCATATTCATATATAGGGAGACAGGATGCCGGGCTGTAGGAGAAACGTTTTTACCGGCGTTTTCTTCCACAAAAATACCCGGCAGTCGCAGATTGGTTTCTGGCGGAAAATCCATTGACATCTTATGGGAGATAGGATACAATATCTGCGTGATTAGCGATGGCTAACAGGACTCTTTATTGAGAAGGTTCTGCGGCGAAATCGCTGGATTTGGATTTGGGAGGGTGTTTGTGATGATGACACTGGATCAGCTGCCCATCGGGAAAAAAGGAATCATCGTGGCGGTAAACGGAGAAGGAGCGCTGCGGGGGCGGCTCTTGGACATGGGCCTTACGCCCAGAACCGCTATCACAGTGCGAAAGGTTGCGCCTATGGGAGATCCCATTGAGGTGAATCTGAGAGGCTATGAACTGACTCTGCGCCTGGAGGATGCCAAGGAGATTGTAGTGGAAGCATAGGATACAGGACAATCATTGCCTGAAATCCCAAGTAACCGGAGAGATTGCTCAGGATGATGCAACGATAAGGTTATCTTCATTTTACAAAAAATCCATACCGTGAAAGGATCGGGATACTATGGTTTTTGCACTGGCAGGAAATCAAAACTGCGGAAAGACAACGCTTTTCAATCAGCTTACCGGCTCCAATCAGCACGTGGGAAATTTTCCAGGGGTGACGGTGGAGCGAAAGGAAGGCGTGATCCGTTCCAGCAGCGGAGATACGGTGGTGGATCTGCCCGGAATCTATTCGCTTTCCCCCTACACCAGCGAAGAGATTGTGACCCGGGATTTTCTCATCAAACACCATCCGGACGGCATCATCAATATCATTGACGCCACCAATATCCAGCGCAACCTTTATCTGAGTTTGCAGCTAATCGATCTGCATATTCCGATGGTGATTGCGCTGAACATGATGGATGAGGTTCGCGCCAACGGCGGCACCATCAAACTCAAGGAGATGGCGCAGGAGCTGGGTGTTCCGGTGGTTCCCATCTCTGCCAGCAAAAATGAGGGTGTTTCAGAGCTGATCAGTGTGGCGCTGCGGGTTGCCAGGCAGCGTCAAGCGCCGGCAAGGATGGATTTTTGTACCGGCGCGGTACATAGAGCTATCCACTCGGTGGCCCATCTGGTGGAGGACCATGCGGAGCGGATCGGGGTGCCGCCCCGTTTTGCAGCCACCCGGCTGGTGGAGGGGGATGAGCCGATGCTGGAAAGCCTGGCCCTCTCCGACAACGAGAAGGATATGCTGGAACATACGGTAACCGAGATGGAGCGGGAATCCGGCACCGATCGCAAGGCTGCTATGGCAGATATGCGGTATGCATTTATTGAAAAACTGTGTGCGGACTGTGTGGTGGCCTGTCATGAGAGCAGGGAGCACGCCCGCAGTGTCAAGATCGATACCGTTTTAACCGGAAAATATACAGCCATCCCAGTCTTTTTGGGTATTATGATGCTGATCTTCTGGCTGACCTTCAGTGTCATTGGAGGAGCGCTCAGCGATCTGCTGTCCGCTGGCATCGACGGGCTTACCGGGCTGGTAGATGCAGGGCTGAGTGCCTACGGCATCAACCCGGTGGTGCACTCTTTGATTATTGACGGCGTGTTCGCCGGGGTGGGCAGTGTGCTATCTTTTATTCCCACCATTGTGGTTCTGTTTTTCTTCCTCTCCATGTTGGAGGACAGCGGATATATGGCCCGGGTGGCCTTTGTCATGGATAAACTGCTGCGAAAGATTGGCCTTTCCGGGCGCAGCTTTGTGCCGATGCTTATCGGTTTCGGCTGTTCAGTACCGGCAATCATGGCTTCCCGTACCCTCTCCAGTGAGCGGGATCGGAAGATGACCATCCTGCTCACCCCTTTTATGAGTTGCAGCGCCAAGTTGCCCATTTACGGGGTTTTCACCATGGCTTTCTTCCCGCGCTACCGGGCGCTGGTGATGATTCTGCTGTATGTCGGCGGAATGGCAGTGGGGGTTTTGTGCGGGCTATTGTTAAAAAATTCTGCGTTTCGCGGAAATCCGGTTCCTTTTGTGATGGAACTGCCCAACTATCGTCTGCCCAGTCCCAAGAGCGTGGCGCTGCTGTTGTGGGATAAGGCGAAGGATTTTCTCACCCGCGCCTTTACGGTAATCTTTGTGGCTACCATTGTGATCTGGTTTTTCCAGACCTTTGATACCCGCATCAATGTGGTGGAAAACAGTGCTGATAGTATGCTGGCCGCCATTGGACGGTGGATTTCCCCGCTGTTCGCTCCCCTGGGCTTCGGGGATTGGCGGGCCTGTACCGCGCTGATTACCGGATTCTCCGCAAAGGAAGCGGTGGTCAGCACCTTGGCGGTACTGACGGAAACCTCGGTTTCCCAACTGCCCACGGCCCTTTCTGGACTTTTTACCCCGGCAGCAGCCTGTGCTTATCTCGCCTTTACATTGTTGTATACCCCCTGCGTGGCAGCCATTGCTGCGGTTCGCCGGGAGATGGGCGGAGTAAAATATGCGCTGTTTGTGGTGCTGTTCCAGACCGGTGTCGCCTGGATTGTAGGTGCATTGGTGCATTTGGTAGCAATGGCGCTGTTGTAAACAGAATGCTCCTTTCTATACCGGTTGTGAAGCGTGTAAATGCTGCCGGAAGCCGGAAGAATGGAACGTGACCTAAGAAACGAGCCCCAATTTCGTAGATTTTAGCGCTCTTTAGTGCTGGATGAAATACAAAATTCCCGACTCTCTTTCCGGAAAATCCGATGAAGGGAGTCGGGAATTTTTTTGAAAAGAAATATTACTGCACCGGTAAAGAGGGGGAGGCGACAAAAGCCGCCCAGGGAGCAAAATAAGTACAGGCAACCGTATTGCCGTGAAATTCCACCGAAAGGCGGACAGTATCGGCGTTTTCCGGAATCTGAAAGGTGGTCATAACACTGGAAAACTGGCTTTTGAGGTTGGAGACGGGATGTTTCATCGTTGTCAAATGGGCTCCCTGGGCATCGTAGAAAGAGGCCAGAAGCATTACATTGTGAAATTCTACCGCCCGCATGATATATCCCCAACGAATAGCATTTTGGCCACGGCAAGAGATGGGAAGATTATAGCTTTCCACAGCCGCGGCTGTTGTCGAGGTATCCGGCAATGTGACGGTGGAGGTACGATAACCATGTAACAGCAGGTTGTCGTAATGGATACCGCTTTGCCAGAAATGGATCGGTTGACCGTTTGCGTCCGGTAATCGAAAAGGGTTCTGAATCAAATTTTTCATCGCTGCGGCTCCTTTCCAGAAACAGGTGTTTACAGTATCATACTATGCACGCAGAGCAGTCAAAGGTTCGCCGCTGTAGGATGGAACAAAATCTTCTTGACATTGTTGATTGATCTATGCTATAGTTAATCTGCTTACAAAAGCTTTGAAGATGTGCGTTTTTTGTGCAAAATGCCCCTCTACCATCGATCCAAGTACATCGGAGGGCTATATCATGGGGAGATAGGCCGGATTAAGATGTCGGGATTACCCGATGTTTTATCCGGCCTTTTTTGGCAAATTCTATGGAAAAGAAAGCTGGTTTTGGTGGAAGAGGCGAGAGCATCAGGGAAGGAGCAGGTGAATGGAAGAGCAGACCAACGAAAAAGAGCTATTTTTATCTATTTTTGCTCAGAAGGTGCAGCGGGAAGGGAAAGCAGCTTTTTTGGAATGGCTGGAACGGACAGATTTCTTCACCGCGCCTGCCAGTTCCCAGTTTCATTGCGCCTTTCCGGGAGGACTTCTGCACCACAGCCTGACGGTGTATCAGGTAATGATGGAAAAACATTTTGACCCCAAGAGTGACAACGAGGAGAGCTTTGCCCTATGCGGATTGCTGCACGATCTGTGTAAAGCGCAGTTTTATAAAGTTTCGATGCGCAATGTAAAGAACGAACAGACCGGCCAGTGGGAGAAGAAGCCTTTTTATCAGGTGGAGGATCTGTTTCCGTATGGGCATGGGGAAAAATCGGTTTTTCTCATTGAGCGGTTTATCCGTCTCAAACCGGCAGAAGCCGCCGCCATCCGCTGGCATATGGGCGGTTTTGACGAGGCGGTAAAAGGAGGCAGCATGGCCCTCAGCGGCGCTTTTGAGAAGTATCCGCTGGCTGTGAAACTGCATCTGTCGGATCTGGAAGCCTCCTATCTGCGGGAAAGCCGATAACAAGAGCGAAACGAGAAGAGCAAAAGTTGCCATACTGTAACAAAAGGAGGGGATAGCTATGGCAAGAGCTGAAAAAACAGGACGTTACCGCACCATTTTCCGCTTTGTCAGTGGTTCATGGCGGTTTTATTTTATGGCGCTGGTGTTTTCTATGCTGGCAACCGTTTTTAATTTTCTGACTCCACAGGTCATTCGTTTCACGGTGGATTCGGTCATTGGGGAGGAACCGGTCAATCTTCCGGGAATCGTATCCTCACTTTATGAAATGGTGGGAGGACGGGAAACCCTTCGTTCTCATCTGCTGATCTGTTCTCTGGCGGTGGTGGTGGTGGCGCTGATTTCCGGCGTGTGCAACTTCGCCAGCCGCATTTCCACCTCCAAAGCCTCCGAGGGCTTTGTGCGCAGGCTTAGGGGCGCGCTTTTTTCCCACATTCAAAAACTGCCGTTTCAGTGGCATATGGACAACCAGACCGGAGACATCATCCAGCGCTGCACCTCCGATGTGGAGGTCATGCGTTCTTTTGTCACCAATCAGCTTCTGGAGGTGTGCCGTACCGTCTTTCTGATTGTTTTTGCCATGACGCTCATGTTTCCCATGAATGCGAAGATGACCTGGGCGGCGCTGGCGTTTATTCCCATTGTGGCGTTTTACTCCGGATTTTTTTACCGGAAGATTTCCAAACGGTTTTTGGTGGCCGACGAGGCGGAGGGCGCTCTCTCCGCAGCGGTGCAGGAAAACCTGACCGGCGTCCGGGTGGTCCGCGCCTTTGGCCGGGAGAAGTTTGAGATCCAGCGCTTTGACGAGAAGAACAACCGGTTTTCCGATCTCTGGATCCGGTTGGGTTATGTCCTTGGCACCTACTGGGGCGTGGGAGACCTCTTCACCGGACTTCAGATTCTGGTGATTTTGCTTTTGGGCACCCATGAAGCGGTCAGCGGAAACATTACGCTGGGAGAATTCCTGGTATTTCTCTCCTACAACCAGTCGCTGGTATGGCCTATCCGCGGCCTGGGCCGTATCCTCTCGGAGATGAGCAAATCCGGTGTCTCTGCGGATCGTCTGTGCTATATCCTCAACTCTCAGGAGGAGACCGATCGGTCGGACGCCCGGCCAGCACCTATGGATCGGGACATTGCCTTTCACCATGTCACCTATCATTTCCATGACCAGTCCCCTGTGCTGGATGATGTGGATTTCACCATCCCGGCTGGCAGTACCTTTGCCATTCTCGGTTCCACCGGTTCGGGAAAATCGACGCTGATGCATCTGTTGGATCGCCTGTACGATCTTCCGGAGGGGTCCGGCTCCATCACCATCGGCGGAGTGGATATCCGCAAGATGCCTCGGGCATGGGTGCGCAAGAACATCGGTATGGTGTTGCAGGAGCCGTTCCTGTTTTCCAGGACCATTGAGGAGAACATCGCCTCCTGTATCCCCGAGGGGACCAGCGGTGAGGATCGGCTGCGCCAGGTGCGCCGTGCCGCCTCCATTGCCTGTATTGACGGGGCTATCTCAAGTTTCCAGCAGGGATATGACACCATAGTGGGGGAGCGGGGAGTGACCCTGTCCGGCGGACAAAAACAGCGGGTCGCCATTGCCCGGATGTTGGTACAGAATGCGCCCATCATGGTGTTTGACGATTCCCTTTCGGCGGTGGATGCCGAGACCGATTCCAGCATCCGCAAAGCCCTTAAGGAGAATACCGGCGGTTCCACCGTAATTTTGATCTCCCACCGCATCACCACCCTGATGCAGGCGGATCAGATTCTGGTGCTGGAAAACGGTAAGGTAGCCCAGCTGGGTACCCACGAGCAGCTTCTGCGTCAGGATGGAATCTATCGGGAAATCTATGATATCCAGATGAACCAGCAGGACCGGGAAGCCGCCACCATGTAACCCAAAGGATTTACCGTTTTACAGAGCTGACGTGCCTTTGTTTTCTGTAAGCAATCGAAAGGAGATGGTTTTCCATGTCTTCTATTCGGGAAGAAGAATATAACAAACCCCTCAACCTTCGGATATGGGCAAAGATGCTTCCCTTTTTTAAGCCCTACCGCAAAGAAATCTTCGCCATCATTGCACTGATGCTGCTCTCCGCGCTGATTGACGTTTGCTTTCCGCTGATGCAGAGCTTTGCGGTGGATCACTTTATTCTGCCGGGGACGGTGGAAGGGGTTGTGCCGTTTGGGGTTGGATACGCGCTGATGGTGCTGACCCAGACACTGATTGTCATTGCATTCTCCCGCCTTTCCATGGTGGTGGAGATGTGTACCGGGCGGGATCTGAAGCGGGCGGCTTTTGTCCATCTGCAAACGCTGTCCTTTTCCTATTATAACACTACGCCGGTGGGTTATATTTTGGCCCGCGTGATGAGCGATACCAATAAGATTTCCAGTATGGTGGCTTGGGGCCTGGTGGATGTGCTGTGGGCGTTTGCCTATGTGGTTGGGGTCTTTATTGCCATGCTGTTTCTCAATCTTCGCCTGGCGCTGATTATTATGATCATTGTGCCCTTTATTGCGGTGCTGACCGTCTATTTCCAGAATAAAATTCTGCACTGGAACCGCAAAGTCCGCGCCATAAACTCCCGTATCACCGGCGCCTATAACGAGGGAATTATGGGGGCGAGAACCTCCAAAACCATGGTGATTGAGGAGAAGAATGAACAGGATTTTCGCAACCTCACCGATGAGATGTACCACGCTTCGGTACATACTGCCATGCTCAATGCCGTGTACATCCCCTCCATCCTCTTTTTCAGCTCGATGGCGGTGGCGCTGGTACTGGCAAGAGGCGGTTATCTGGTGATGAACGAGCTGATCCAGTTTGGCACCCTGTCGGCTTTTATCTCCTACGCCATCGGTATTTTTGAGCCGATCCAACAGCTGGCGCGTATTGCAGCGGATTTTGTATCCACCCAGGCCAACATCGAGCGGGTGACGGGACTGCTGGAACGCCAGCCGGATATCGTCGATTCGCCGGAGGTGGTGGCTAAATACGGGGATGCCTTTGAGAGCAAGCGGGAGAACTGGGAGCCGATCAAAGGGGATATTGAATTTGAGGATGTTTCCTTCAAATATCCCGATGGCGGGGACTATGTGCTGCGCCACTTTAACCTGAAGATTCCCGCCGGCACCACGGTGGCGATTGTGGGAGAAACCGGTGCAGGAAAATCCACGCTGGTCAATCTGGCCTGCCGGTTTTTTGAACCTACCGAAGGCCGGGTGCTGATTGACGGGGTGGATTATCGGGAGCGTTCCCAGCTGTGGCTGCACAGCAACATTGGGTATGTGCTGCAAAATCCCCATCTGTTTTCCGGTACTGTCCGGGATAACATCCGTTACGGCCGTCTGGACGCCACCGAGGAGGAGATTCAGGAAGCCGCACGGAAGGTTTCGGCGGATACGGTGGTGGCAAAACTGGACAAGGGATATGACAGCGACGTAGGTGAGGGCGGAGACCGCCTTTCCACCGGAGAAAAGCAGCTGATCTCCTTTGCCAGAGCGGTGTTGGCAGACCCCAGAATCTTTGTGCTGGATGAGGCCACCTCCTCCATCGACACCCAGACCGAGCTGCTGATTCAAAACGCCATCTCCCACCTGCTGCAAAACCGTACCTCTTTCCTCATTGCCCATCGTCTCTCCACCATCCGTCAGGCGGATCTGATTCTGGTGGTGCGGGAAGGAAAGATTGTGGAGCAGGGCACCCATGAACAGCTGCTGCGGCAGAAGGGATACTACCATTCTCTCTATAACAAGCAGTTTATGGAGGAAGCGATGCTGCGCAGTATGGGAAAATAACAGTGTAATATAGCATTTTCTCTTAAAAACATACGCTTGCCAAAGAATGTTGGCAGGCGTATGTTTTTTCGTATGTTTTATCCTTCTTGGGTTACAGCAAAACAATAGGGGAGAGAAATCTGTCGCACAGATTTCTCTCCCCAAAAGGTTTTTAGCTGCTTTAGATCAGATGCCGGCTTTTCCCGAAGGGAGAAAGGCACCTCATTTATCCCTGATGATGATATACCTCAAAGCCCATATAGTTCCCCAGTGCTTCCTCCAAAACATCCGCAACCTGAGATTTGTTGAAAGCTACATGATGTTCGTAGCCGTTTTTACAGATATGCTGCATCATGCCCTGGAGATTTTCTACCTCGCAGTAAGCGACACCACCTTTGGTGGGGATGGCGTCAGGCAGGAACTTGCCTTCGCCCACGTAGCATTTCATCTTTCCGTTTTTGTCGTCGGTGGTGATCTTGGCAAAGGTCATGGGGCTGGCGCTGACCTGTCCCTTGCAGGCGCCGAAGCATTTGTCCGCACCAATGGTGGTAGCCAGCACATCCAGATTTTCAATCTCACATCTGTGGCCGAAGAAGCTGGAGGGGAAGTTGGAGCAGTGCAGGCAGATGCACTGGTTGCGGTTATCCCGCACATTGTTGTTCCAGTCCATATAAGCGGAGGGAGTACCGGAGGCCAGATACATGGCGTACATGGTCAGCGCGCCGGTGATGTCCATCTCGCAGGCGCTGGGCATCCCTTTTTCGCCCATCATGCTCATGGCCAGACAGGTGGCGCAGCCATAGTTGTTCTGGATAGAATCCCAGCACTGGATGGCGCTGGCGTTGCAGTGGTTTGCCCGTACGCAGTTTTCCAGCGCAATGCAGAGTTTTGCCTGCCGCAGCAGCTTTTCCTCGGTGATGGTGGGCGCTACGTCGCCGTAGTTTTTGATCTCCTCCACCTTGGCCAAAACCGCGTCATCCTCAGGCATCTGCATCGCGGCAAAGATGATCTCCGAAAGATCGATGGTGCAGACGGTGATGCCGTTTTTCTGAAGCAGCTTCTCCGAAAAACGAACGGTATGGAAGGCATTGGGACGTGCGCCGATGGCGGCGATACGCAGCCCGCGAAGGCCGTTTACCACCCGGCAGACACCGGCAAATCTTTCAATATCTTTGGTCAGCTGCTCCGACTCAATGGGGCAGGTATGTAAGGTGGTGGTGGTATATTTGATGTCTCTCTGGTACAGGTTGTTGCAAAGAGAGATCTTTCCGCAGAAAGCATCCCGGCGGTTGTCCAGTCCCAGCTTGTCAAAATCGTCATCGCAGGCCTGAATCAAAATCGGTACATTCAGTCCGGCCAATGTGATGGCATCGGCAACACCGGTTTCCTCTCCGAAGTTGGGAAGGACTACAATGATACCGGAAATCTCTTCCCGGTGCGCTTTGAACAGCTCAGCGCATTTGCAGGCCTCCTCATAGGTGACCACAGCGCCATACTGGGTATCCTGTTCGGTGAGGGTGATTACTTCATAGCCCATAGCATGGAGCTTGGATACCATCTTATCCCGGGCAGTGGCAACCAGATGGGAAGGGAAAAAGCTGCGGGTGGTCATAATAAGACCAAAGGTCTGTTTGGTAGGCATAAAAAATTCTCCTTTTCTGTTTTATTATTTTGTGAGGATGGAGGAGACGGCGGCTTTCCAACCGCTGTAAAGTTTCTCTCGCTGCTCCGAAGGCATCTTGGGCAGATAGGTTGTAATTTGTCGCAGCTGCATCAGTTGTTCCATGGAATAAAGACCGGAGGAGATACCGGCAGCATAAGCGGCTCCCGCGCCGGAGAGCTCCTCGATTGCCGGAACATTGAGAGGAATACGGAGCATATCCGCCTGGAACTGCATCAGGAAATGATCCCGTGTGGGTCCTCCGTCGCAGTTGAGTACCTTTAGGGGAACGTGATCCTCGCCAGTTGCGATGGAAACAATATCGGTGATCTGATAGGCGATGGCTTCCTCCGCTGCCCGAACGATGTGGGCCTTTTTGGTGGTGCGGTTCATCCCGCAGATAACAGCCCGGCAATCACTGTCCCAGTAGGGGGCTCCCAGACCGGTGAAGGCAGGGACCAGATAAACGCCCTCGGTACTGTCGATGGAAGCGGCGATGATGCCGGATTCTTTGGAGGAGGCGATCAGTTCCAGATCCTCTACCAGCCATTTGGTGACAGCGCCGGTGTAGTTGATGTTTCCTTCCAGCACATAGTTTACCTTTCCCTGCATACCCCAGGCCAGGGAGGTGACCAGTCCGTTTTTGGAAGCAACCGGCTTTTCTCCAATGTTGATCATCACCGATGAACCGGTGCCATAGGTAGCCTTACCGGTTCCGGGCTGGATGCAGCCCTGTCCGAACAGTGCGGCGTGGGAATCCCCCAACATCCCGCGGATGGGAATCGGATGGGGGAACAGACCTTCAAAATCGGTTTCCCCAAAGAAGCTGTCGGAATCACAAACCTGCGGCAGCATAGCAGGAGACAAACCGAACGCTTCGCAGATCTGTTCATCCCAGCGCAGGGTGTGGATGTTAAACAGTTGGGTACGGGAAGCGTTGGAATAATCGGTGCGGAAGGATCTTCCGCCGGTGAGCTTCCAGAGCAGCCAGCTGTCGATGGTGGAGGCGCAAAGGTCACCTTTTTCCATCTTTTCCCGAACGCCGGGCACATTCTGAACAATCCAGCTGATTTTGGCGGCGGAAAAATAGGGGGAGAGGGGGAGACCAGTGGCGCGCTGAACCATAGGGGCAAATCCTTCCTGCTCCAGCTGTTGACAGATGGCCGCGCCCCGTCCGCACTGCCATACCACGGCGTTGCTCACCGGAATGCCGGTGGTTTTATCCCAGACAATGGCGGTTTCCCGCTGGTTGCTGATGCCGATGGCGGCAATGGCATCGGGGGATATGCCGGTTTCGGATAGCAGCTTTTTGGCGCTGCCGATGACATTTTGATAAATCTCCAATCCGTCGTGCTCCACATAGCCGTTGGGATGGATGATCTGCCGGTGAGGAAGATCTGCCCGCCCCACCAGGGCGCCCTGCTGGTCAAAAAGCAGGGCCTTGGTACCGGAGGTGCTTTGATCGATGGAAAGTATGTACTGCACGTGCAAAGCCCCTTTCCTAGCGTTTTTGTTTGAGCAGTTCCAGCGCTCCTTTGCAGATGCCGTCGCCGTCGATGCCATAATAGGTAAACAGCTCCTGGGAGTTGCCCAGAATGATATCTTCATCCGGCAGTCCCATAATCTTCATGGGAACGGGATGGTTCTGGATCAGCAGCTCCGCAACAGCGCCGCCCAGACCGCCGTAGATGCTGTGTTCCTCCACGGTAAGGATGCAGCCGGTTTCCTGGGCTGCTTTCAAAACAGCTTCCCGGTCCAAGGGCTTGACGGTGAACATATCCAGCACCCGGGCGTGAATTCCCTGGGCGCTCAGCTTTTCGGCAGCCTGCAAAGCGTACCACACCATCTCGCCGCAGGCGATGATGGTCAGATCGGTGCCTTCCCGAAGCTGATTGGCCTTGCCGATGGTGAAGGTGGCGTCGGGAGTATATACATCATAGACATCTCCGCGTCCCATCCGCATATAGGCGGGGCCGGTCATTTCGGCCAGCTGACGGGTCAGGGCCTTGGTTTGGGCGGCGTCACAGGGAAGCAGCACCATCATATTAAAGATGCAGCGAATCTGGGCGACATCGGTTACGGTGGTATGGGTTGCACCCAACGGGCCGTAACTGAGACCACCGCTGACCCCCACCACCTTAACGTTGGTATGGTTGTATGCCACATCCACCTTTACCTGTTCCAGGCTGCGGGTGGTGAGAAAACAGGCGGGACCGCAGACAAACACATTTTTTCCGGTCAGGGCCAGGCCTGCGGAGACAGAGACAGCGTCCTGTTCGGCGATGCCCATCTCCACAAACTGCTGCGGAAATTCCTGGGCAAATCGCTCCAAAGTAACGGAGCCACGAGCATCGGTGGTAACAGCATTGAGCTGGGGATAGATGGGGGCCAGCTCACAAAGGGTATCGGTAAAGGCGCGGCGGCAGGAACCTTTTGCGGATGTATTCATATAGAATTTACTCTCCTTCCTATTTGGTCAGCTGTTGCAGATGGGCGTTGAGTTCATCGATCGCCTGGTGATACTGTTCTTCCGTGGGAACCTTGTGATGCCAGGCGGCCAGATTTTCCATGAAGGAGACGCCTTTACCTTTGATGGTATCCGAGATAATGGCGGTGGGCTTGCCAGGAACCTGTGTGGTAAGGGCAGGGATCATCTGAGAAAAGTCGTTCCCGCAGATTTCCACAACATTCCAACCAAAAGCGCGATACCGGTCTGCCAAAGGCTCCAGGCACATTACATTTTCGGTGTTGCCGCTGATTTGCAGATGGTTGCGATCCACAATGGCAGTGAGATTGTCCAGATGATAGGTAGGACCTGCCATAGCGGCCTCCCAGACGGAGCCTTCCGCCTGTTCGCCATCGCCCATTACCACATACACATGGCCACCGGAGCCATCCCGCTGCATTCCCAGGGCCATACCTACGGCTACCGGAAGTCCATGTCCCAGCGAACCGGTGCAAACCTCCACGCCGGGAACCTTACTGGTGGGATGACAGGCCAGGCGGGTGTGGAACTGAGCGTAGGTGGACAGTTCTTCCTTTGGGAAAAAGCCGCAGTCCGCCAAGATTGCATAAAAGCCTTCCACACTGTGACCTTTGCTGAGCACAAAGCGATCGCGGTCAGGAGATTTCGCCTTGATTTTCTCCAGATCCATCACATGATAGTACAGCGCTGTGAGAAGATCGACGCTGGAAAGGCTTCCGCCGATATGGCCGGTTTTGGCGTGATAGATCATGTTAACGATATCGATCCTTCGACGGCAGGCGGTGATTTCCAGGCTGTGAATGATGTTGTTATCCAAATCGATCATCCTTCCTTGTTGATACCACTAATAGACAGTGAGGGTAAATTAAATTTTATTTAAATTTTTTAAATCTTTGTATTTATAGTAACACATAAAAAGGGGCAACGTCAAGAGATTTTCCCAGCTTTGTGTATAATATAGATGGAATTTTGTCGATATTGTTGACTTTAACGGATGGTTTGCTATAATGAAGGAAGAAACAGGGCTTTTACTGATTGATTAAAAATTTAGGAGGATTTTTAAAGATGGGAAAGAAACCTTGGGAGTACGGCCCACTGCACGTCAGTGACAACCACAAATATCTGTTTCACGGGGAGACTCCCTTCTACTGGATGGGGGATACCGCCTGGCTGATGCTCCAGAGAAGCAGCCGGGAGGATGTGGATACCTATCTGAAAAACCGGGCGGATAAAGGCTTCAATGTGATTCAGACCGACTTTGTCCACACAGTACCCCAGACCGATCATTTTGGCAACCATGCTGTGGCCGGGGATACCGACTTTACCAAGCCTCTGGTGGATGGGGAATATACCTACTGGGATCATGTGGAATATGCCATTGCCAAGGCGGAAGAGCTGGGCCTATATATGGGACTGCTGCCGGTGTGGGGCAGCAGCATTGTCAAGGGCGAGTGGCTTAACATGAACAATGTTACCGCCTACGCCAACTTTATCGGAGAGCGTTTCCAGAAATATCCCAACATCATCTGGATTATGGGCGGAGATGTGCGGGGCGATGTACATCCGGAAGTATGGGACGCCATGGCACAGATCCTTCGGGGATACAATCCGGAGCGCATCATCTGCTATCATCCCTTTGGCCGGACCTCCTCCTCCCAGTGGTTCCAGGACCGCAGCTGGTTGGATGTGGATATGTTCCAGTCGGGACATCGGCGGTATGACCAGCGGGATCTGAAGAGCTGGGACGATCTGAGCAAAGCCGACGACTGGTTTGGCGAGGACAACTGGAAATATGTGCTGCGGGATCACAGCCGCGCTGTAATCCGTCCCACGCTGGACGCGGAACCCTCCTATGAACAGATTCCCCAGGGGCTGCACGACCCCAAAGAGGGATTTTGGCAGGACCATGATGTACGCCGGTATGCCTATTGGTCGGTGCTGGCCGGAGCCTGCGGGTTTACCTACGGCTCCAATGCGGTGATGCAGTTTCTCAAGCCTTGCTATGCCCCGGCTTATGGAGCGGACTGTAACTGGGATGAAGCCATCCATCATCCCGGTTCGGGACAGGTGGTGCTGCTCAAAGAGCTGATGGAGCGGTTCCCTTACTGGACCGGTGAACCCTGCCAGCAGATGCTGGAAGGATTTGAGGGGGAGAAATACCGCAGGGTGTCCTGCTTTGCCGGCAAGGATTTTGCCATCTTTTACGACTATACCGGACGGGCCTTTGATGTAAAGTTGGGAATGCTCTCCGGCAAGCGGATCAATACTTGGTGGATGGATCCCACCAGCGGCAAATTCAGCTTTGCAGGATGCCTGGAAAACCACGGAGTACATACCTTTACCCCTGCCAGACGTGCCTTGGGACAAAACGACACGGTGCTGGTGCTGTGTGATGAGGATGCCGCCTATCTCTGAACTGGCCTAGTCCCATCACAGTTAGAAAGTATTTTTAGTGAGACGATGAAAAGATGAAAAAACCGAAGCTTTTGGAGCCATCCTCCAAAGCTTCGGTTTTTTTGCATACAGCCTTACGCAGGGCCAAAAAGCGGATTGCTGGAGAAAAAGTTTTTGCTGTCTCTTTCTCTGGCGTACATATCTCGTCCTTTCCACGAATATACTGGAGCAGAACCGGTAAAGGAGAGGAATCAGATATGGCGTTAGAAGTGAGCAAACAGACTGTCATGGTGACCCAGCCGATATTGGACAGCTTTCTGGAACAGGGTATCGAATGCGATATGGTACTGCCGGATTACTGTCCCGATGTGGTAAAGATTCTCAAATGCAGCGTAACCCCGGTTATCCTTTCCACCCAGCTCAGCGGCGATCGTCTGGAGGCGGAGGGAACTGCTTCGGTGCGGCTGTACTATCTTTCGGAGGACGGGCAGCTTTCCTGCTATGAACAGAAATATCCCTTTGAAAAGGTGGTGGAGCTGCGGGAAACACCGGTGCGTCCGGTGGTGGAGGCGCAGGCTACCCTCAGTTACGTCAACTGCCGGGCTATGAGTCAGAGAAGGGTGGATATCCATGGGGCGGTGACGGTACATCTGCGGGTACTGGGACAGCGGGAACAGAACGTGGTCAGTGGTGCTTCCGGCTTAGGGATCTGTCTGAAAAGTCAAAACGTTTCGGCGACACGGCTGTCCGGAAGCGCTTATCGTCCTTTTACCATTCGGGAAGAGTTGGAGCCGGTACCGGGAACCCCGGCGGTGGAAAGCATTCTGCACGTATATGGATATGCTTCGCTGATCGAGTGTAAGATCATTCCGGGAAAAATTATTCTCAAAGGAGAGCTGCGCCTACAGATTCTTTACCGTCCAGCCGGGGAGGAGGGCGCGATTCCTGGGCAGATGCAGTATCAAATTCCAGTCAGCCAGATTCTGGATGTGGACGGCGTGCAGGAGCAGAGCGTTTGTCAGGTGTCTCTGATTCCGGCGGATATCATTGTGACGCTGAAAAATGAGGGGAGCGAAGGAGAGGAAAGGTTGGCCCTTTCCGCGCTGATGTTTGCCAGGGCGGTGGTGTATGAAAACCAGCAGCTGACACTGGCGGAGGATTGTTATTCCACCGGGTATGCCTGTGATTCGGTGGTGACGAATCTGACGCTCAGCCAGGTTACCGCGCTTTTGGATGAGCATCGCCAGCAGCATCTCTCGGTGGAGCTTCCTCCCGAGGCCACCGGAGATCTGATTTCGCTGTGGGCGCAGATGGGGGATGCGCAATATGACGAGCAGGCTCACGAGTTGGCCGGTCAAATGACCCTCTTTCTGTTGGCCTGTGACGGCGAAGGGACGCCGCTTTATTTTGAGCGGAATATGCAGCTGAGGATGCCGGTGACTTTGCAGCAGGGGGAAGAGCTCAGCGAAGCGCAGGCGCAGCTGGAAGGGATCGGTCACAACCGCAACGGCAATCAGCTGGAAATCGTCTGTGACGTTCGCTTTACCGCCAAACGCTCCATCTCTCAAAATTTCAGTGCGGTGTCGGAAATCACGGTGGATGAAACCCATCCCAAGCCGGTGCGCAGCGCTGCGCTCACCATCTTTTTTGCCCGCAAAGGGGAGAATGTATGGGATATCGCCAGGCAGTACAACACCTCTATGGAGGCTGTGATGGAGGAGAACAATCTGACGGAGGAATGGATCGATGAGAATCGTATGCTGATGATTCCCATGGTGGAGACCTATTGATATTCTGCAAAACCGTGGCGGTGTGGCGCCCTCGCAGAGAAGCGCCCTCTTGCACAAACCGACTGAAGTGGGCCGGTGCTTCTGTCCGGTATCTACAGACGCAGCGGCCAGAAAGGCATGGTTGCAATGGCAATGGTAATGGAACAACAGGAGACTGTCTATAAGGACATCGCCAGCCGTACCGGCGGCGATATCTATATTGGCGTGGTGGGACCGGTCCGAACCGGGAAATCCACCTTGATTAAGCGTTTTATGGAGACGTTGGTGCTGCCCCACATGGAAAATTCCCTCCAGCGGGAACGGATGGTGGATGAACTGCCCCAATCCGCGGCTGGCCGCACCATTATGACCACCGAACCCAAGTTTATCCCGGAGGAAGCGGTACAGATCACGGTGGACGACAGCGCCAAAGCGTCGGTGCGGCTCATCGACTGCGTGGGATATATTGTCCCCAGCGCCATCGGGTATGTGGAAAATGAGCTGCCACGCATGGTAATGACCCCCTGGTTTACCCAGGAAATCCCGTTTAATATGGCAGCGGAGATTGGTACCCGCAAGGTAATTACCGAGCACTCCACCATCGGACTGGTGGTGACCACCGATGGGTCTATCAGCGATATCCCCCGCAGTGAATATGAGGAGGCGGAGGAGCGGGTGATCGGCGAGCTGCAGGAACTCGACAAGCCCTTCGTCGTGTTGCTCAACTGTGTGGACCCCCACAGCCAGCAGAATCGGGAGTTACGCCAGTATCTGGAGGAAAAGTATGGCGTACCAGTAGAGGCGGTCAACTGTCTGGATCTGGGCGAGGAGGATATCCGGGAGATTTTGACAAAAGTGCTCTATCAGTTTCCGGTGCGGGAGATCTCCTTTGATATTCCCAAATGGCTGGTGGCGCTGGAGAAAGATCACTGGCTCAAAAGCGCCGTTTACTCGGCCATTGGGGAATGTGCGTCAAGGATCAGCCATATCAGCAGCATCCGGCGGGAGTTTGAGCAGATGGAGGGCTGCGAGTATATCCGCCATACCCATGTCAGCGCAATCGATCCTGGAAAGGGTTCAGCCAATGTGGAAGTCTCTATCCCCAGCCAGCTTCTCTATCAGGTGATTGAGGAAAAGACCGGGCTGGATATCCATTCGGAGGAACAGCTGATGCCTTGCCTGATGGAGCTTGCGGAGATGAAGCGGTCCTATGAAAAGATCAAAGGCGCTTTGGAGGAGGTAAACGCCACCGGATACGGGATTGTGATGCCCTCGCTGGAGGAACTGCATTTGGAGGAACCGGAGATCATCCGGCAAGGGGGACGCTATGGGATCCGGTTAAAGGCTTCCGCGCCTTCTATCCATATGATGCGGGCGGATATCACCACCGAGGTGGCTCCCATCGTGGGCAGCGAAAAGCAATCGGAGGAGCTGGTCAACTATCTGATGGGAGAATTCGAGGAAAGCCCACAAAAAATCTGGGAATCCAATATCTTTGGCAAATCGCTGCATGATCTGGTCAATGAAGGGCTGCACAACAAGCTGTACCGGATGCCAGGAGATGCGCGGGTAAAACTTCAGGAAACCATCGAGCGTATCATCAACGAAGGGTGTTCGGGGCTGATCTGTATCATTCTGTAAAAAAATCCGGCGCAATCCCTAGCGGATTGCGCCGGATTGTGTTATAGTAAGGAGGTATGGGATATCCCGGTTGGGCAAAGCAGTGTCAAAGATCGCTGTTTCCCTTCGATCAGTCCGTCCTCCTTCATTCTGCGCAGCTCCCGCATCATGGCGGTGCGCTCCACGGCAAGAAACTCTGCCAGGTCAGAAAAAGGGATGGGAACCCGGATGGTGTTGCTCTGCTGCCGTAAAGCTTGTTCCCGGAAAAAATAGAGCAGCCGGCTGCGGATGGAGCGCTGGTGCAAAATAAAGTTCTGGGAAAGGTTTTTCGGTCCCAGATGGCTATCCAGCAGCAAAAAGAGGGTTTTCTGCCATTGTGGACTGGTAATACAAAATTCCAGAAGGTTTTTCCAAGGAATAAACGCCACGGTGGAGGGATATTTCGCCTGAAAATATGCGACGTTGTCGTGGGTTTGCTCGATCAGGCTACAGGGAAAGCAGTCCCCCTGGGTGAAAAGTCCCAGGATACTGCGCTCAAATAGTTCGTTTTCGGCGCAGAGCAGAACGGTACCGCTGAGCATTAGCCCAATCTGTGGCTGTTCAGGTATTTCGTGCAGTACCGTTTCCCCCTTGGCGTAGGTTTGGATGCGGGGATCGAAAATTCTTCGCAGGGTACGGATCTCCTCCGAGGATAGAAAATATCCCATATATAGCGCTCCTTTATGAGTATGATCAATGTATCTTGTGTTATTATAGCATAAAGTGTGGCTTTGGCAACAGAATTTACTGGGACAATCCCGTATAATACAGTTACAGTTTTCCATAGCGGCCTGGAAACGGAGAGGTGCGGTCGGCATGCACCTGTCAAAGATCATTTTTTGGTGTGAGGATGACTCACGCCTTAAATTTCGCCATTTTCAGCCAAAGAATGTTTTGAAAGGGAGACGTGCAGAAACGATGAGGGTAATTAAAAGAAATGGATCCGAAGTAGATTTTGATATTCAGAAGATCATCACTGCCATTACCAAAGCCAATGACGCTTCGGTGCGTCGGGAGCTAACCGGGGAACAGATCCGGGAGGCGGCAGAGTATATCCGATATAAATGTGAGAAGATGAATCGCGCCGTATCGGTGGAAGAGATTCAGGATATGGTGGAGAACCAGATCATGGCAACCGGCGCTTTTGAGGTGGCCAAGGGATATGTGAAATACCGTTATATCCGTTCTCTGATCCGCAAATCCAACACCACCGACGATCGGATTTTGTCGTTGATCGAGTGCAACAACGAGGAAGTGCTGCAGGAGAATTCCAACAAGGACCCGATTGTCAACAGTGTGCAGCGGGATTATATGGCGGGCGAAGTGAGCAAGGATATTACCCGGCGCCTACTGCTTCCCAAGGAGATTGTGGATGCGGATCAGGAGGGAATCCTGCATTTTCATGACGCCGACTACTATGCCCAACATATGCACAACTGCGACTTGGTCAATTTGGAGGATATGCTGCAAAACGGTACCGTCATCAGCGAAACGCTGATTGAAAAACCCCACAGCTTTTCCACAGCCTGTAACATCGCCACCCAGATCATTGCGCAGGTGGCGTCCAACCAGTACGGCGGTCAGAGCATCAGCTTAGCCCATCTGGCGCCCTTTATCCAGATTTCCCGGGAAAAGATCCATAAGGAAGTTTTGGAGGAGGCTCAGATGTTTGGGGTACAGCAGGATCCGGAGACCATCCGTCAGGTGGTGGAAAAACGGCTGCACAAGGAGATTGAGAAGGGTGTCCAGACCATTCAGTATCAGGTGATTACTCTGATGACCACCAACGGACAGGCGCCGTTTTTGACGGTGTTTATGTACCTCAATGAAGCCAAAAATGAGCAGGAAAAGAAAGATTTGGCGCTGATCATTGAGGAGATGCTGCGTCAGCGGTATCAGGGGGTGAAAAACGAAGCGGGCGTATGGATTACCCCAGCGTTTCCCAAGCTGATCTATGTGCTGGAGGAGGACAACGTCCGGGAGGGCACCCCATATTTTGAGCTGACCAAGTTGGCAGCCAAATGTACTGCCCGCCGTATGGTTCCTGACTATATCTCCGAGAAGAAGATGAAGGAGCTCAAAGAAGGAAACTGTTTCCCGGTGATGGGCTGCCGCAGCGCCCTGGCTCCCTGGAAGGATGAAAACGGCAACTATAAGTTTTATGGACGGTTCAATCAGGGGGTAGTGACCATCAATCTGGTGGATGTGGCGCTTTCCTCCGAGGGAGATATGGACCGGTTCTGGAAGATTTTCGACGAGCGGCTGGAACTTTGCTATCGGGCGCTGATGTGCCGTCACAACCGGCTAAAGGGAACCCTTTCCGATGCCGCGCCGATCCTCTGGCAGTATGGCGCCATCTCTCGGCTCAAGAAGGGCGAGCCCATCGATAAGCTGCTGTATGGAGGATACTCCTCCATCTCTCTGGGCTATGCGGGACTTTGTGAATGTGTGCGGTATATGACCGGAAAATCCCATACCGACCCCGTTGCCACCCCCTTTGCGCTGGATGTGATGAAGCACATGAATGAGGCCTGTACCCGCTGGAGCGAGGAAACCAACATCGCCTTCAGCATTTATGGTTCCCCCATTGAGAGTACCACCTATAAATTTGCCAAATGCCTGCAGCGCCGCTTTGGCATCATTGAAGGGGTAACCGATAAGGGGTATATCACCAACAGCTATCACGTCAATGTCCGGGAGGAGATCGACGCTTTTTCCAAGCTGAAGTTCGAGTCTCAGTTCCAGGCACTCTCCACCGGCGGCGCGGTGAGCTATGTGGAAGTACCGGATATGCAGGATAATCTCCAGGCGGTGATCAGTGTGCTCCAGTTTATCTATGACAATATCATGTACGCGGAGCTCAACTCCAAGTCTGATTACTGCCAGTGCTGCGGATATGACGGGCAGATTTCCATTGTGGAGGACGACGGCAAACTGGTATGGCAGTGTCCCAAATGCGGCAATCGGGATCAGGATAAGATGAATGTTGCCAGACGTACCTGCGGATATATCGGTACACAGTTCTGGAATCAGGGTCGTACCCAGGAAATTCGGGACCGGGTAATGCATCTGTAAGGACGCGAGAAATCTTTCCCAAAACCTACCGCCGCAAGGAGAGCTTCAGATAAGGCTCTTTTGCGGCGGATTTTTTGAGTAACGACACAAAGGAAACGGAAAAAATGAATTACGCAAACATCAAATATTATGACATTGCAAACGGTCCGGGGGTGCGCACCAGTCTGTTTGTCTCGGGATGTACCCATCGGTGCGAGAATTGTTTTAACGCGGTGGCTTGGGATTTTCAGTATGGCGAGCCTTTTGGGGAGGAAACCATCCAGCAGCTGTTGGACAGCTGCGCTCCTGAGTATATTGCAGGCCTTTCTCTGCTGGGAGGGGAGCCCATGGAGCCGGAGAATCAGCCGGCGGTCTATGAGCTGCTGCGCCGTTTTCGCCAGCGGTATCCGGAAAAGACGGTGTGGTGTTATTCCGGATACACTTTTGAGCAGCTGATGGGAAAAGAACCCAGCCGCTGCCGTTTGGAGATCACCGATGCGCTGCTGGGATGCATCGATGTGTTGGTGGATGGAGAATTTGTGCAGGCGCTGTACGATATTTCCCTGCGGTTTCGCGGCAGTTCCAACCAGCGGATTCTGAATCTGCCTGCCAGCATGAGCAAGGGAGAGGCGGTGCTGTGGCAGGATGATCCCATGTTTGCAAAGCGGAGCCTCTGACCGGGCTGTCAAACTATTTTTGCCTTCTGAAAACGAAACCCCGCGGTTTTGGACGTAATCGATACGAACAAAACCGCGGGGTTATTTTTTGGATCTTTACCGATGTTTTCGGTGAGAGGCGCGCAGCGCCTCTCACCGGCATCAAAGGGGAGTATTAAAATTGTAGTGTAAAGGTCATCTCCAGTTTGGTGTCGTTGACCTGGTACTGTTCCACAAGACGAGGACCGCAGCTGTTGGAACCGCATCCGGACATATAGCCATCCAGACACAGGACGGTATAGGGAGATTTCTCCAGCTCAAAATTGTGTTTTTTGTTTCCCAGTTCCTCCTGGGTATATCGGGAGACATTAAAGCTAAAGGTATTGCCGGAAACCAGAAGATGGCGTCCGTCGCCAGTAGAGAGAGCCAGCGCGGTGGAACCATAGTGGCTGCTGTTTTCCTGGGGTTTGAGATAATCCTCATGCATCTGCTCCACCGAGGCGGTGAACAGATCGATGTAGGCGTTGCGATGCTTATCGATATAGCTCTCCTGGGGGCCATAGCCGAAATACCGTACCGTATCGTAGGTTTGCGGAAGCATCAGGCGCAGACCAAACCGAGGCAGGAAGGGCATGGGCGCCAGTGGGATTTTGGAGAATTTGGGGGTCAGGGGAGCGCGCTCCCCGGTGATATGGACGGTGATGGCGCCGTCGCTGGCGACAGTCCATTCCAGCACGCCGGAAAGGATCCTTTGCAGATGGTTCGCCGCGAGGGAGTAGTCGCACCGGATGCAGACGGTATCCTGCTTTTGCTCCCAGGCGATTTGATATACCTTTATCTTGGCGCGGTCATAACCTGCTGCCTCCCACTCCCGGCGCACATTGCGGTCGTTGTCCATCGGCGCCCGCCACACGTTGAGCTGGATGGGCTGTTCGATCAGCGAGTTGCCGTTGCGCACCAGGGAGTAGAAAGCGCCTTTCCATTTGTCAAACCGGTAACAAAAACCATCGCCGGTAAGGATCAGCGTATTTTCCTCCTCCACAACGTTAACGGGACGTTTTTCAGGGCAGGAGCAGGGATGGGAGATTCCAGCGGCATCCGCCACTGCGGCCACCGCCGCGGCGTTATCCCGGCAGATGGTGAGCTGGTCATGTCCGGCCAGATATTCTGCAGGGGTGAGGGCCTCGTCGTGTTTTTGCAGGTAGCAAAGGCGGATAAAGGTGTTTCCCACCGGACAGATGGTCACCGGCAGGGTAACCTCCACCCAGCTGTGGGCGGGACAGCCGGTCTCCGGCAGCGTCCCCTCAGCAACGGTTTTGCCGTCGGTGACCACGGCATAGTGAACGGTATACCGCTGGGAGAGATCGGTGAAATCCATCTTATTTTCCAGGCGAATCAAGCCTTTGGCGGCATCCACCAGCGATGCACGGATGGGGCGAGCCACATTTTTGTGTTCCAACAGTCCGGTATGAGGACGGCGATTGGGGTAAACCAGGCCATCCATGCAGAAGTTTCCGTCGTGCAGCTCTTCCTGCCAGTCTCCGCCGTAGAAGAATTTATCCTTCCCGTCAAAGGTTTTGCCCATATAAACCGAATGGTCGCACCATTCCCAGACAAATCCGCCGGTATAGCCGTCGTAGCGATAGATTCTCTGGAAATAATCCTCCAGATCGCCGGGGCCGTTGCCCATGGCATGGCTGTATTCCACCTGGATGAAGGGTTTGCGATGGGGGATGGAGAAGTATTGGTTCACAAAAGCCAGTGGGGCATACATTCTGGAATAAACATCCAGATCATCGGTGTTGTTCTCGTATTCGCTGTCGCTCATCCGCCACATTCCGTTTTCATAGTTGAGCACCCGTTGGGAATCAAAGGATTTGACCCAGGCGGCAGCCTGTTCCATATTGGGCCCGTATCCGCTTTCATTGCCCAATGACCAGGAAAAGACGCAGGCACAGTTTTTGTCCCGATGAACCAGTCGCTGGACTCGATCCAATACCGCTGCGGCAAAGGAGGGTTCCCGCATCAGATATCCGTAGGTATTCTCGGTGGCAAATTCCGACAGTTCACCGTGGTGGGCGGTAGCGCCATAGATGGTGGCGCAGCCATGGGACTCAATATCCGCTTCGTCCATCACATAGAATCCATACCGGTCATACATCTGCATCGCCCAGGGATTGTGGGGATAGTGGCTGGTCCGGATGGCGTTGATGTTATGGCGTTTCATCAGCCGTAAATCTTTCAGCAGCTGTTCCCGGGAGATAGCGGCGCCGGTGTAGGGATCGCTGTCATGGCGGTTGGTGCCCTTAAGTTTGAATTTAACACCGTTAAAATAGATGACCCCATCCCGGATATCGATACGGCGCACGCCGACCTTCTGAGCAATGGATTCCTGCGGTGTCTGCAGGATCAGGGTATAGAGGGCAGGGGTTTCCGCGTTCCAAAGCACCGGCTGCTCCACCGGGAACGAGAGCTGTTCGTCACTGGTGTCGCACTCTGCCAGCAAGGTCCCTTTCGGGTCATACAGGCAGGCGTGTACCGGAAAATCTCCGCAGCGCTGCAGCTGGACGTCGATGACGGCACGGTGAAAGTCCTCCGAGAGCTGGGTATGTACAAAAAAGTCCCGGATGTGCTGCTGGGGCCGCATCAGCAGATAGACATCCCGAAAGATGCCGCTGAAACGAAGTTTATCCTGATCTTCTAGATAAGTGCCATCGCACCATTTGAGCACGATCACCGTCAAACGGTTTTCCCCTAAGCGCACAAAAGGGGTGATATCAAATTCACTGATGGCGTGGGATACTTGGCTGTATCCCACAAAACTGCCGTTGAGATAGACAAACAGGCAGGAATCCACCCCGTCAAAGTTTAGATATACCTTTTGGGAGAGCTGCTGGGGGGAGAGGGTAAAGGTTTTCCAATATACGCCAGCCGGGTTATCGTCCGGCACAAAGGGCGGATCGAAAGGGATGGGATATTTGACGTTGGTATACTGGTTGTTGTCATATCCCAGTATCTGCCAGCAGCTGGGAACGGAGATGGTATCAAATCCGTCGGCAGAAGCGTTCTCGGCGATGACATCCTGAGGGATATCGTGCCAGCTTTGAAAATACCGAAATTGCCAATCGTCTCCGTTTAATAGCAATACGCGGGAGGAGGAGAGCATATCGGCACACATTGCTTCCGCAGGATCTTTGCAGGGAACATAGTAAGCGCGCAGGGGTTCGGTTCCTACATGGAGAGTGGAAGGATCTTGAAAATAGCTGGGCAGTTTCATAGGTTACCTCCTTAATCAGCGCTGAATCGAGAATGTTTTTGGAATACCGGTTGCAGGCGTTCCGATTACCTTTACTTTAACGCAAAAAACCGGAATTGCCAACCCTTTTTTGAGGAAATGGAACAATTCCGGTTTGTCTTATCTACAGAACAGTGGAATCTGCGAGCAGCCTTGGGTATGGGCAGGATGAATCCATTACCGGATCAGCAGTGCGTGTTTGAGGATCGGATTTGCAGGATCGATTCCCAGCCCGGGGGTATTGGGGATGTTGATGGTGCCATCCTGCAGCCGTAGGATATCTCCCAGCAGTGCGTTGCTTTCCGGGATTCCCCGTTTGTGCTCCTGATAGCTGCCCAGATTGGGGGTGAAGGAAGCCAGATGAAGGACATAGACGAAACAGAATCCACCGGAAACATGGGGGGTGATGGTTTTTCCGGCAAGTTCTGCCATCTTGGCAACCTTTACCGTGCGGATCAGACCTCCATGATATAGAATATCCGGCTGAACAACCCGAGCGGCGTCCTTCTCAATGATCCACTCAAATCTTCTCAAGCTGGTTTCCTGTTCTCCAAAGGCAAGGGGGATGGTCAGAGCCTGGGCGGTTTTTCTCGTCTCCCAGAGATCGTCAAAGGGACAGGGTTCTTCATAGAAGTAAGCGCCGATCTCCTCCAGTATTTTGCCATACCGAATGGCTTCCTGGGCGTCATAGGAGCCGTTGCCGTCGGCATGGATGATCATCTGATCGCCAAAATATTTGCGGGTCAGATAAATAAGCCCTTCGCTTCGCCCAGCGATGGAGTCGGCGTTTTTGCTCATCCGCCCGCCGATTTTGAACTTAATGGCTTTTGCTTTGGTCTCATCCACCCATCGGGCCAGGATATCCAGTTCTTCTTCCGGGGTGGTGCCCCGGTTGCCGCTGGCCACATAGATATTGACCTTCTCCCGGATACGGGGTCCAAACAGCTGCCCGACAGGTACCCCCAAGGCTTTCCCCAAAATATCCAGAATACTCAGCTCCACAAAAGCCACGCTGCACCAAAACGGCAGTCCCGCCAGTTTATAGTTGCTGCGGTAAACATAAACCCCTTCCAGCAGTTTTTCCAGATCTCTGGCGTCTTTCCCAATGAAATAGGGGGCTACCAACTCATTTAAGATCGGATAGCACCAGGCAGCGCGATCGTTGGCGGGGGCAATACCGGTCAAACCGTCTTTGGTCCGTGTGCGGACGAAATACATTCCGTTGTTAAACAGCAGTTCGATGGAGGTAATGATGATAGGCTCTTTGAGCTTTTCCAGATGCAGCACCGGGGTATCCAAAATCTGATCCAGTTCTTCTTTGGTTACCGGACGGGTAGGGGTGAAATCTGGGTGAGGTTTGTAAGATGCATTCATAGAAAACCCTCCTTCACAAATGTACAGAACATAGCGTTATCGTCAGCATCCAGTTCCCTTTCAGTCCAAAGAGGCTCGGGTTTCCAGATGCATCGTCGTTTCCTTCATCGGCGCCTTATCAAAAATCTGTTTGCCGGAATAAAGAGGATAATATATCCCCTGAGGATCGATGCCAACCACATCGTCTCCAAGCCAGCGGGTGCGGTATTCCAGATTTACTGCCTTTTCGGTGGTGAAGCGCTCCATCATCGGGAAGGTGACGGTTACCGCATCTCCGGGGCGGATACCGGTGAATTTGATAAAATATTTTTGCAGCCAAGGAAGCTGTCGCCCTCCGATTTTCTTTTGGGTGCCGTCAGCGCTGTCGATGGTCACCTCCACCGCTCCGTAGGGGCACCATTGAGGAATGCGTACCAGCAGCTCCGGGATAGGTTTGAGAGCTTGGATGACGACTTTTCCCTCGTGGGGCAGATAGCTCATCAGGTTGAGCTGGTCGGTGATGCGGTTGAGCAGCAGGTTGATGCTGACCCGACCGTTCTTCTCGGTGACGATATGGCTCCAGGCGTTGTAAAGCCCCCGAGTGCCGCCGGCCAGACAGCAGGTCTGCACATCCATAATATGTCCCCGACCCCATTGTCCGGAATAGACGAAATCGTTGGGAGCGGCGTAACCGGCAAAGGCGCCTTTGAGTCGATCAGCCACCTTATAATAAGTGCGGTTTTCGGTATCCCGGTCCTTGCGGTCGTATTGGGTAATCCAGCTGGTGTCCAACAGCTGGGCCTCGGTGAGATGTCCCCGGATAAACCGTTCCGCAACCCCCCAGTATTCCGAATACCCTTTCTCTGCCAGCATGATAGCGGTACCGATGGCGTCCACCAGGGTACAGGTCTCATGTTCATAAGCCTGGTCGTAGAGATCCCCGGGAGTCCAGCCGAAGGAGGTGCATTGGGTCAAAGCCCAGTCAAAGCATTTTTTGACGTAGGCAATCAGACGGCTGTCATCGGTGACATCGGCAAAGCGGGCGATGGAAGCCAATGTACCCATCCGGGTGTGAAAGTGCCCATTGCGGTATCCCAGCGCCCTGTTAAAGCTGCCATCCTCCCCGAAAACGCCGCTGCGCTCCACAATGTTGGCCACAAAGTTCTCCGAGAGCTCCAGAGCATCCCGGTTTCCGGTAAACTGGTAATAGCGGATTAGGGGCATAACCTGGCGTCCCCACATAGCAGCAGGGTCCGGACACAGGCGGGTATGTACCGCGTCAAAGGAAGGCCATCCGTGATCGGTAAACTCGGAGGCGGGATAGTACCAGGAATCGTGTTCTTTGCGGGCAATGCGCTTGAGAGCAGCCACATGACGGTCGGCCGCCGCCTTCACCTGCTCATCCCCGGTTTCCATAAACCAGGTGGTGAGCCCCAGCAGCACAGCCCGCTGATCGATCATGCTGGCGCTGTCCTCAAATCGGGACATATGCTCCGCAATGGTCTCCGGGTCAAAATTATTTCGACGATAGCTGAGTCCGTCGGGATGGAAAAAGGACATCAGGTTTTGATGGTAATGGGTTTCGATCTCCTCGCCATAATGGCTTGCCGTCATGCGGCGAGCTAAGATAATGGCGTCGGTAAGCCGTCCGTGGCTGGAACCATAATCCCAGTTGCCATGGCTCATCCACGCCGGCTTCGACTGGAAAAAGCCGCTGAAAAACGGGATATAGCCATGATCTTCGTCGGCGACGCCAATCATGGCGCCCAAAGCATACTCGGCCCGCTGTTCTAGTGTCAGGGTATCCGGCATCATCAGGGTGCGCTGCTTCATCGCTCATCTTCCTTTCAAGGTGAATATAAAAAGACCTTGCAGAGAAGTTTTCCCTGCAAGGCTGAAAATAGATGTAGAAAATACAGTTGCAGATGCAGGCGATATCTTAATTATAAGATATTTGGTGCAATTTGACCAGCCCCATCAAACCGTATGGGTACAAATCATATTCGGGGGAATACTGGATGCCGGTGGTACGGAAGGAATTGGGGCCAGTGGTGGCTTCCTTTCCGGTGCGGCGATGGAACGGCCCCAAAAGATTGCGGGGGCTTCCCACCACCGTGATGTCCACCTCATTGTCCCCGTCGTGCAGCCACTGGGTAATCTCCAGATACTGCTGGGAAGCGGTAAACAGCTCTCCGGCAGGCTGTCCGTTGACGGTGACCGAGAGCAGCACGCCGCTGTATTTTTCTGGGTGTAGGAAGCTGCGCTTGCCGGCAGTCTCACCAACCGGTAAAGTCATATGATAGGTGACGCTGCCGCTGTAATGCAGCAGCCCCTGAAGTCCCCAATCGCCGGTAATCAGCGTATCAGGAAGGGTAGTGATGCTGCGGCTGGTGTTCACGCCGAAATTGCCGATGAGATAGCAGTCCTCAAATTCCATCCGGTTTTCGTAACCGCAGGAGATCACAAGGGTATTTTCGCCCAGGCACAGCTCCGGCAGCAGAATGGTGCCGAAATCGTGGTCCAGATACCAGCCGTCGGGCTGATTGGACACGGGTTTGCCATTGAGGGTATAGTGGTAATCCGCCGCCTTTTCCACCACCAGATGGCAGGGGGACTGGGGAAGCTGTTCCACCTGGAAGGTAAAGGCAAATTCCACCGGGGTGCCATCCTTGGGATGGGGGATCCCGATCCACTGATACCGCTGGGTGATGCCGTTTTCATAAATTTGGCGCATTCCCAAAGCATCCCGCAGGGCGGATTGGGCTTTCCAGACGTCCATCGGCTCCGACCATTCTCCGGATGCAAAGCGCCAGCGGCACCGATCCAAGGTCAGGGCGTTGGGATGACTGAGGGTATACCGGTAGCGGGGGGCAGCGGCACTGACGCAGTTGGCGGCGATGGCATGGATCTGGGGCAGGCAAGCGGTGTCGATATCGGGTACGGTATTTTTCTGGATCAGATAGAGTTTGGAATCGGCCGGCGCGAAGTATTCGGAGAGTACCATTCTGTCTTTTTGCCGGGAGCCTCTGGGATAGGCTTTGCCGGTGATGGGATCCAGCTGTGTAATCTTTCCGCAGATGGCCGCGTCCAGCGTCACATCATATCCCTGTTCCCGGTCGTTGTTGATGACAAACAGAGCATAGTGATCGGAGCAGTCTTTGAGCAGATAAAGCAGTTTGGTAATTTCCCGTCCGTCCTTTCCCCGCAGGGAGACGCGGCGGGGGAGCATTGTCTCCAAAACCGGACAAACCTTCTCAGGCGCGTTCACCACCGTCATATTGGGATGGGAGAACAGTGATGCGACGGCGGAGTCCTCCACCCCCTCAATGCAGCTGGGCAGAGGGGCTACCGCAATCATCCTGCCGCCATTTTCCAAAAAGCGGCGCAGCAGCTCATAGGTGGAGCGAAGCATGGTGTCGATGGGAGGAAGCACCACCACCTGATAGGAGATCCGCCCCACCTGCAATGTCTTTTCTTGGATTGATGCGATTTCAGAAAGGATGATTTCATCTCCCAGATCATAATCATAGTGAGAGCCGGAAAGATAAGCGATGAAATCGTTGAATTCATTGCCATACTGGTTGATGGCCGGCAGATCCCGGTCGTTGGAGCGGTTGGGGACTCCATAGGGATTGCAGCCAAGGCGGCTCCAGGCGGTGGAAGCCGGATGTAGTACCAACAGATCTCGCACTGCGTCTCCGCCGGTCATTGCCACCGAGATACGGGCAAAGTAATCATCGATCACCTTGTTTTTCTCCCACCAGCTGGTTTGGTAGTTAAATACGGGAGGATAATCCCGTTTGCGGCAGCCTTTGATGGAGTAAAGATCCAGATGTTGGCAGCGGATATTGACACCGTGGACAAATTGCCAGTCTCCCATCCATTTTTGCCCCTCAAAGGTAAACTCCCATCCGGCGCATCCATAGGTTTCGGTGAGCACCCTGGGGCGACCATACTGATTGGCGACGCTGGTACACTGTTTGCAGGTGATGGTCTCCACACACCGCTCGCTGAGCATATCGATGCCGGGCACATGGGCAAAGCGGTAATGGGGCATGATGGCGCCGCTGACTTTGGTGCCCAGTCCCAGCTTGTCCTCCTGCAGGAAATGTCCAGTGAAAGCAAACCCATGTTCGCTGCACCACTGGCTGATCTGTTTGGTATAACTTTCGCTGTACCGTTCGGTGACGGTGCGCCAGTAATCGTGGCGGGCTTTCTGCTGACCCTTACCGTTAAAGAAGATCACCGGAAGGGTGTCAAAGATGTCGTACCCCCTTCTTTCCCGGAAAAATTCCGGGAAGGTATAGCTCCAGGGAAGCCAAGCGCGGTCGTCCTGAAAGTGGGTATGGCTATCCGCCAGACCGGGTTCGTCGGTGAAGATACCGGGGATGGTTTTACCGAACTCCTGCTGAAAACGGGCGGCATATTTTTCGTGGGTCGATTCGATGAAGCGGCGCACCGAAGCAGGGTTGAGGTTGTCGGGAGGCGTCTCATCGTTAAACCAGGCGGACTTAAAACAGATTTCGGTGCGCAATACCATAAAGTACTGTCCTTCCGGGAGGGTTTGCCCTTGGTAGGCTTGGGGCGTATCCAACCGCCGGTAGTCGGAGCACTCCATCCCCTGCGCCGATACCAGATACACCGCGTCCACCTTTTCCAGAGAATCGGGCAAGGTACGGCAAAGCTGCAAGGTAAGGCCCTTATAGCGGGAATCGTCGCCGCCCACCTTCATGATGGAGCCGCCGGCGGTTCCGGAGGGCCAGCGGTCCTCGTCATAGAGCCAGGCCTTCATTCCCAGTTCTTTGGCAGTTTCCACCGCCCGTTGTACGCAGGAGAACCATTCCTCGCCCATGTATTCGGTTTCCAATCCTTCCCGGGAATGGATGAAGAAACCACCGATTCCCTGGCGGTGCATATCCTGAATCTGACGCTGTACTTCGTCGGGGTCCATCCGGCCGTTCCAAGCCCAGAAAGGGGCGGAACGGAATTCGGCGGTTGGATTTTCAAAAAGTTTTTGGGTCTGTTGCCACTGATCCATAGCGGTTAACCTCCTGTAAGACGTTGTGTTGTCAAAGATGCCTCTGTTTTTGGGATGGGTGCATGAGGCTGGGGCGGAAATCAGGAAAGATTCGTCCATGATCTCAGTATATCCAAACAGGAATGTTTTGTAAATCCGTAGCGGGAAAAGTGAAGCAGGATACGGAAATTTGCATCAGCGCTTTTGCGCTGCAGGGACGGGGTTTCTTCTTCTCTCTATTGTAATATCACGATACCTGTCGTATAATGGTGACAATAGGATTTCCCGGTTTTTTCTCTACATTTTACAAGGGGGTCATACAGATGCAGATGGAAAAGAATATGTCCATACCCGTACCCGCCTATGAGCGTTATCTCTCCTTGGCGGCAAAGGAGCCATTGGCGCATTATCGCCAGGTGCAGCAACAGTTGGGGGAACATCCCGGTTGGGTGCAGCTGCAGCAGGCGTTTCTTCAGATGATGGAAGAGTATCTGGAGATAGAATTGCACAAGCCGGTAGAGAGCAACATCAAGGCTCATGAAGCCGGAGGGCAGTTCCGGATTGCCTTCGCTCATCAGTTGGCCCGGGGGGAAGGACCGGTCTATGACTATATGCGCCAGATTATGGAAGCCCGCAAGAAATATACCGACAAAAAACTGTATCATGGCTATGTAGATTGCCATGAGGTGCATCACGAGATTGAAAACTATATTTATTTTCAAAATCCGCTCTGGTATCTTTCTTTTCCAGGAAAAGATACGGCGTTGGAATCAGTGCTTGATGTAGCACATCATGTAGGAAACTGGGAAGAAGGGGTACCGCATTGGTACGACTGGAAAACCCATGGCTTTGTCAGCAACTGGTTGGGAACCAAGGGCGTAAGGGATTATCCGCCTTTTGATTATCAGGAAGGCAACCATTTCCGTTTTGTGGATGTGGTGGTTTTGGCCTATCTGGCAACGGGGGAGCAGCGGTATCTGGATCTGATTGAGGATTACTGTGACCGCTGGTGCGCGCATATTGAGGAGCACGCGGCGAAGGGGGAACCGATCCCCTGTTCCATTTTGCCCGAGAAAGCGGTTTCGGCGGAGCTCAACCATGCAGGCGTCACCGACGGCGCCGATCAGGTCTATCAAATTTTCTACAGCCTTGTGTCGGATAACACCATGTATGACATTGCGGGTTGTCTGTTGGATGTTTATGGCATTACCGGAAACAAACGGTATCTGGCCGCGTCGGAAGCGATGATCGATCAGTTTATCCAGCATAGCGCCTATGGCCGTCCGTCCCATGGATTCTCCTCCGGCGCTTGGTCCAAGGCACATCTTGGAAAATATGACAATCCAGATGGAAAACCGCTGGGCAAGGGACATTTTGTCACCGAATGCGCATATATTGCCCGCCTGGCGCTGCGTCACAATCTGATTGCCCATTCGGACAAATATAAGGATACCGTCCTGACCTGGGCAAAATCTGTGGATGAGGCGGAAAATGACTGCGATCAGATGACGGCCTCAATTCTGGTGGCGGCCCATTATTTTGACGGGGATCCCAGATGGCTGGAGCGGGCCTATGAGATGGCGCTGCGGGTTGCAGCCGTCAGCGAGGACCAGGATGAATTCCATCAGTGTAACTGGGCGGGATCCCGTCAGGGCACCAAATTCCTGATGGAGATGCTGTATACCCCCATCACCGGGGATGTAGAATGGGGAACCAGAGGCAACATTCCGGTGCGTCTGTTCGATCACCATACAAAGGATCGGGTCGGAATTCCCGAGAATGTGTATACCCGCATTTGGCGCAAGGAACCGGGATGCTTTTTGCTGGAGGCAGTGAATCTGGGCGAAGAAACCGCCAGCTGGAATATTTCGATGGTTAGTGGGGAACCGCTCCAGATCACCAAAGATTCCCAGCCGGTTATCTGTCCCGAGCTTGCTCCGGGGGAGAGCGCCCGTTTTGAGCTGCGTTTTCAGCCGCAAATCGATGTGCTAAAGGAGTATAAAAGATGAGTTGTTTTGTGAACCTTTCAGAGGAACGCGCCCGTACGGGTCGGTATCAGGGCGGCATCAAACTGATCGGCGAAGCCCAAGGAGCGGTAGCGGGCTGTTGTGGCGGTGTGACCCGCAACGAAAAGAAAACCTTTGGAAATGGCAGTGCCCATGACGACCAGGAAGGATTTCTGGTAATTCGGGGACACGGGGAAGCGCTGATCGGAGAAGAAAAGATCCGGCTGGTTCCTGGTGTGGCGCTGATTGTGCCGGCAGGGGTGAGCCACGATATGCGCTGCGATGAGGACTGCGATTGTTTGGAAACCTTCTGGTTTCACAGCGCGGTCAAAGCCGGTTCTGTGCCGCAGATCAAAACTCGCTGCTACACCAGTATTCAGGAGAAAACGGGTCGGCCGATGGCAAGCTGTCAGCTGCTGACAGCAGAAAACGGCTGTGTGGACGGTTGTGTGGCAGGGGTGACCGTTTATGAAGATACCGAGTATCAGGAAAGCGACTGTCATGAAGACCAGGAAGGATTTTTCGTGCTGGAAGGTACCGGCTATGCGAAGGTAGACGACGAGGAATTTCCTATCTCTCCCGGAACGGCTTTTATGGCTCCGGCAGGTGCTTTGCACTGGCTGCGTCGGGATGAAAATTGTCCGTATGTTGCAGCGCTGTGGTTTCACAGTGCGCTGTAACCCTACGACTTTGCATACAATGAGAGAAACACCCCATTTCTGTATCAAGCCGGTTGTGAAGTGATTTTGCGTGCCGGTGAAAGATAAAGGAGTTGAGCGTTTTATGTGGACACGTGAACAGATAAAAACCAATGCCAAAGCAGTTTTATCCAAAAACTATTGGCTGATGCTGGGCGTCAGTGCGGTATATGTTATTTTGAGCGGAATCTTCAGCTCTGTCTCGTCCAGCGTCTCCCAGTTTTCTTCCACGGAATCACAAGCCCTTTGGGAGTATTACCAAATTTCACCGGAAATTTTGCTTGGCTTGGCGTCTATCAGTCTGATTCTTTCCATCGGTTCGGTGTTGTTTGCTGTTTTTGTTGCATCTCCGTTAGAGGTGGGAAAAAATCGCTTCTTCATGCGGATCCGTCTGATGCCTACAAAATTTTCTGAGTTGTTTTTCCCTTTTTCCAAAGCAAAAAACTTTTATCTCAACATTGTAAAAACCCAGTTTCTGCGCTCCCTCTTTACAGTTCTGTGGACGCTGCTGCTGATTGTTCCCGGTATCGTCAAGAGCTATGAATATCGAATGATTCCCTATATTTTGGCGGAAAATCCCAGTATCTCCTCCAAACGGGCCTTTGAGCTGAGCAAAAAGATGACCGATGGGGAGAAGATGAACATCTTTGTGTTGGATCTCTCCTTTATCGGCTGGTCGCTGTTGGGGCTGCTTGCCTGCTGCATCGGCGCCTATTTTGTCCAGCCTTATTTTGAGGCGACCTATGCGGAGCTCTATGAAGCCATGCGGGCCAAAGCGTTCGACACAGGCATTACCGATGAGACCGAGCTTTGCAACTTCTGGAACTAAATCTATCCCATCGGCAAATGGATCTGTCTTTGGTACGTAACATAAGCCCTGCCGGTTTTACTTCGAAACCGACAGGGCCTCGTTGTGAGAATTTTAAATCGGAGTTTCGGCTGTCACGCCCGGTGTGCAAGCAAAAGAAAACCATAAACTTTTCACAAGTTTTTTCCCGTTTTGAACCCATAAAAGAAGACCGGAGCGATATCCGCTTCGGCCTTCTTTGTGGGAAAGATTTTATTTCTGGTTGCGAGCCTTGATGGAATTGAGGAGCCCCTGAGCCGCGATGATTTCTTTCATAAAATCGGGGAACGGTTGTGCCTGGTATTGTTCGTTTTTGGTGTGGTTGGTGATAACGCCGGTGTCAAAATCCACCTCTATCTCGTCGCCATCCGAGATGCGGTCGCTGGCCTGCGCACATTCCAGGATGGGGAAACCGATGTTAATGGAATTGCGGTAAAAAATTCTGGCGTAGGATTTGGCGATCACACAGGAAATGCCGCTGGCTTTGATGGCAATGGGAGCGTGTTCCCGGGAGGATCCGCAGCCAAAGTTGTTTCCTCCCACCATAATATCTCCCGGCTTTACCTTATGGATGAACTCCTTGTCGATGTCCTCCATGCAGTGGGACGCCAGCTCCTGATGGTCGGTGGTGTTGAGGTAACGGGCGGGGATAATTACATCGGTATCGATGTTATCGCCATACTTGTGTGCGGTGCCGTTTGCATTTTTCATAATTACATTCTCCTACAATAAAGTTACGGTTTA
>DBQB01000055.1 GCA_002305685.1 Ruminococcaceae bacterium UBA1405 | reverse complement strand
AGAATTTTTCAATTTTGCAACGGGTCCGATTTTTGTTGTAAAATCCATTTCTCAGGAAACCGTTTCCCGAAAAAACGGAAAACCGCGCGGAAATCAGATTTTACTGATCCCCCAGCACCCGATGGTACATCTTGATGTATTCCTCCGCGGAGCTATCCCAGCTGAAATCGCATTGCAAGGCGTGTTTCACCGCCTCGGACCATTTTTCAGGCTGATCGTACAGCTGTTTGCAGCGGGAGATGGCGTCCAGCATATCGTGGGCGTTGTAACTCTGGAAGGTAAAACCGTTTCCATCCTTTCCGCCCAAATCCTTGATGCTGTCCTTGAGGCCTCCGGTCTCCCGGACAATGGGGATGGCGCCATAGCGCAGGGCGATCATCTGCGCCAGTCCACAGGGCTCGCTCTTGGAAGGCATCAGGAAGACGTCCACACTGCCATAAATCTTTTTGGAGAGATCTGGGATAAACCCGATGGTGGTGGAAACCCGCCCAGGATACCGCTCCTGCATGGCCCGGAAGAAATCTTCATACTGACTGTCCCCGGAACCCAAAATCGCAATCTGGGTACCAAGGCCAATGATCTCATCAAAGATATACTGGATCAGATCCACGCCCTTGTGGGAGACAAGACGGGTGACAATACCGATGAGCATATCGTCGCTCTCTGCCAGCCCCAGATGCTGTTGCAGCGCTTTTTTGTTCTTTTTCCGCTCCTCCAAAGTTTCCAACGAAAAATTATGGAACATGGCGGGATCTGTGGCGGGGTCATTGGTCGATTGATCGATGCCGTTGATGATGCCGCAAAGCTTGTACTGGCGTTCCCGCAGCAGGTTATCCAGTCCGTGAGCAAACCAGGGGGTAAGGATCTCCTGAGCATAGGTGGGGCTTACGGTGGTGATCATGTCGCAGGTTTCAATGGCGCCCTTCATATAGTTGATGCAGCCGTTATATTCCAGTATTCCCGCCTGATAGGAAGGAATTCCCAGAACATACCCCAGCACATCCATCCCAAACTGTCCCTGATACTGGATGTTGTGGATGGTAAAGACTGTTTTGAGATGGCGATGCTTCTCCGAGCCCATATAAAAACAGCGCAGGAAAACCGGTACCAACGCCGTCTGCCAGTCGTTGCAGCTGATGATATCCGGCTCATAATCGATGTAGTTGAGCATCTCCAAAATAGCCTTGGAGAAAAACACAAACCGCTCCGCATCATCCCCATAGCCATAGAGGGTATCCCGCTTAAAATAGAACTCATTGTCAATGAAATAATACTTGACGCCGCCCTCGGTGGCCTCGAAGATTCCGCAGTACTGGCTGCGCCAAGAGAGGGGGAGCTGGAAGCTGGTGATAAAGGTCAGCTTCTCCCGCAGCTGCTGTTTCATCGTTCCGTAAAGGGGGATGACCACCCGGCACTGGTGCTGTCTGCTTCGGATGGCCTTGGGCAGAGAACCGGCCACATCCGCCAATCCGCCGGATGCAATAAAGGGACGTGCCTCGCTGGCCGCATATAAAATTTTCATGGCATTCCATTCCTTTCCTCAGTTCGATACGAAACCGGATATGCCCTGTTCCCCGGCAACTGCTGCCGGAGAACAGGGCGTTTCTTGTAGTATCCTGCGGCGATTACACCACGCTGCCTTTGGAGATGTAGATGGGATAGGTCTCAAAGCCCATCAGCATCCGGTTTTCCCGAACGGTAACATCCTTATCTGAAATTACATAATTGAGATTGCAACCCTCATTGACGGTAGTGCCCTGCATCAGGATGCAGTTTTTCACCACCGCACCCTTGGCAATCTTGACTCCACGGAAAATGATGGAATTTTCCACCGTACCGTCGATGATACAGCCGTCGGCCACCAGGGAATTGGACACCTGGGCAGAGGTGCCATATTTGGCGGGAACCTCATCCTTAATCTTGGTATAGATGGGATTCTGGGGGTTAAACACCGCAGAGCGCACCATGGGATCCAACAGCTTCATGTTGGCGTCAAAATAGGATTTGAGGCTATGGATGTTCAGGCTTACACTGGTATTTTCAAAGCCTTGGATATTGAAACGGTCAAAAGAATTCTGAAGGATTTCCTTCTTAAAGCTGATCTGATTGCGCTGAGAGGTCTCGGAGATGATCCGGCACAGCAGCTCCCGGGAGAGCACCGTGACATTCTGATAAATGTTGTAAGTACCAGGAACGGTCGGTCCAATCATCACGTCGTTGATACGGCCATTGGAATCAAAACCAAAAGCGGTGGTATCATCCAGCAGGTCGGCCCGGGCCATATCCAGTTTCTGATACATCACGGTGATATCGGCCCCGGAGGCAATATGCTGTTTGATTATTTCGCGGTAATCCACATTGGAGATGATGTCGCAGTCCACCATCAGCACATACTGGGAACGATGGCTTTCAATATAATCGGAAATGCCGGCCAACGCCTGCAGCCGTCCCCGATAGATGCCGGAATGGGTGTTGGAGAAGGGGGGCAGAATGTTGAGTCCGCCAACCTTTCTGGAAAGATCCCACTCACGTCCGCTGCCGATATGATCGAGCAGCGACTGATAATTGCTCTTGGTCACAACGCCCACATTGGTAATTCCAGAATTCACCATGTTGGACAGAGGGAAATCGATAAAGCGATAACGGCCGCCGAAAGGAACGGAACCCATGGTACGGATATTGGTCAGCTCTCCAATTGTATCGTCGTGCATATTGGAGAAAATAATGCCTAAAACGGTATCTTCTCTCATCTTACGAACCCTCCTACTAAACGTCCTGTTCAATCATGGCTTTGGGCGGAATGACAGCTTTGGGAGAAATGTGGATGCCGGCGCCTACTACCGCCACGCCCCAAGCTTCCTTATCGGGACAATTTTCAGGCCGTTCGCCGATCTTTGCGCCTTCTCCAACCACAACATCCTCAGCAATGATAGCATACTCCACAATGGCATCCTTCTTCACCACTGCGCCGGGCATCAGGATGCTGTCGTGTACCACCGCTCCCGGTTCGATCACTGCGCCGGCAAACAACACCGAAAACTCCACATCGCCTTCCACCTGGCAGCCTTCGCATACCATAGAGTTCTGCACCTTTGCCTGGGAGGAGATATAGTGAGGAGGCATATCCGCATTGCGGGAATAAATTTTCCAGGTGGGATCATACAGCTCCAGCGGAACATTGGGATTGAGCAGATCCATATTGGCTTCCCACAAACTGTCGATGGTGCCCACGTCTTTCCAGTAGCCCTCAAAGGCATAGGCATACATTTTCTGCTGATCTTTGAGCATGGCAGGAATGATATTCTTTCCGAAATCGTTGCTGGAATTGGGGTCAGCCTCATCCTCTTCCAGATATTTCTTCAGCTTGCTCCAGGTAAAGATATAGATACCCATGGAAGCCAGATTGCTCTTAGGCTGCTTTGGCTTCTCCTCAAACTCATAGATCTGGCCGTCCTCGTTGGCGTTCATGATGCCGAAACGGGAAGCCTCCTCCATCGGAACCTGCAACACCGCGATGGTGCAGTCCGCCTGTTTTTCTTTATGGAATTCCAGCATCTTGGAATAATCCATCTTATAAATATGGTCGCCGGAAAGGATCAGCACATACTCCGGATCGTATCTCTCAATAAAATTGATGTTTTGATAGATCGCATTGGCAGTCCCTCTGTACCAGTCGGAGCCGGAACTCTTCTCATAGGGGGGAAGCACAAAAACGCCGCCATTGGCACGGTCCAGATCCCAGGGCTGGCCGTTGCCCAGGTATTCGCTGAGTACCAAGGGCTGATACTGGGTCAACACACCCACCGTATCAATCCCGGAATTGACGCAGTTGGAAAGGGGGAAATCGATGATGCGATATTTCCCGCCGAAGGGAACTGCGGGTTTTGCCAGTTTTGTGGTCAGAGCATAAAGCCGGCTGCCCCGACCGCCTGCCAGAAGCATGGATATCCATTCCTTTTTGCGAATCATACAAACCTCCATCCTGCCGCTGCATTGTCAGCGGCAAAACACTCTGCATATTTATGGTAACATCCGCTAACGGATGAAAGCCTTACAAAGAGATCCTGCTGGATGCCGGGATGCTGGGATGCTGAAATGCCGGGAAATCACTCCGTTTTGGCCGGTTTGGCCTCAGCGGTTTTTCGGGTTCTGGGGGTTTTCACCGTCTTTTCCGCCGTGGCCTTGGCAGCCTTGGTGGATTTGGCGGTTTTGGAAACGGCCTTTTCAGAGGTTTTCTTCCCCGACGCTGCGCTGGAAGTGCCGCTTTTTCTAACGGAAGACCGGGTAGACGCCCTCTTGGTCGCCTTTTGCTGAGGTTTCTCCTGGACGCTGGCGGACAGCTCCGCCTGTTTGGCGGCCTTCTCCGCCTGCTCCAGCGTCTTATGGGTCTTGACCGGCCCTACCGATTTGAAATAGGCACAGCCCAAAGGCGGGAGACGGAAACACAGCGACTGTGCAAAGCCATGCATAGCCTTGTCCTGCAAAGGAAGCTCACCCACATTGACAACGCCGCTGCCGCCAAATTCTTTGCTGTCGGAGTTGAACACCTCCACATACGCCTTGCCCTCCGCCTCGGGCACGCCGATGCGGTAATCCTCAATGGCGTTGGGGGTAAAGTTGCACACCGCAACGATCTCATTGCCTTTTTCGTCGATACGGCGGAACGCCACCACCGAATTGGCATGATCATCATGGGCAATCCACTGGAACCCCTCCCAGGAATCGTCCACCTGCCACATAGGCGGATTCTCCAGGTAAAAATGATTGAGCTGGCGTACATATTCCTTGAGCTGACGATGGGTCTCATATTGCAGCAGCAGCCAATCCAGTTCCTTATCGTATTTCCATTCAATAAACTGGCCGAATTCCTGTCCCATAAACAGCAGCTTTTTCCCGGGATGGGCCATCATAAAGCCCAGGAAACCGCGCACACCTGCAAACTTCTGCCAGTAATCCCCCGGCATCTTATTGATCAGCGAACATTTTCCGTGAACCACTTCATCGTGGGAGATGGGAAGGACAAAATTCTCACTGAAGGCATAGAATAGACTAAAGGTCAACTTATCCTGATGATAGCTGCGGTAGATGGGGTCCAGCTTTATGTATGAGAGCATATCGTTCATCCAGCCCATATTCCACTTGTAGCTGAAACCCAAACCGCCGGTATAGGGGGGCTTGGTCACATTGGGCCAGGCATGGGATTCCTCCGCAATGGTCAAAACCCCTTTGTGGTCGGTGAGGATAGCGGAATTAAGCTTCTGTACGAAGGCAACCGCCTCCAGATTTTCATGTCCGCCCTTATGGTTGGGGCTCCACTGCCAGGATTCCCGCTCATAATCCAGCAGCAGCATGGAGGCGACAGCATCCACCCGCAAACCGTCGGCATGATACTTTTCAATCCAGAACATGGCGCTGGAAACTAAGAAGCTCTGCACCTCGTTGCGCCCATAATCAAACACGCAGGTTCCCCACTTGGGATGTTCCCGCTTCTGCACATCCTGATACTCGTAGCAGAAAGTCCCGTCAAATTCATAGAGTCCGTGGGCATCCTTGGGGAAATGGGCGGGAACCCAGTCCAGAATAACCCCGATGTCATTCTGATGCATGATATCCATAAATTCCATGAACTTTTTCGGTTCCCCATACCGGGAGGTGGGGGCAAAGTATCCGCAGGACTGATAACCCCAGGAGGGATCATAGGGATACTCCATCACCGGCAGCAGTTCCACATGAGTATATCCCATCTCCTTGAGATAGGGCGCCAACTCCTGCGCAGTCTTTACATAGTCAAACGGCTCGTCGGTGGGATACCGCCGCCAGGAACCCAGATGCATCTCATAGATATTCATCGGTTTTTGCAGATAGTTGCCCTCGGCGCGCTTTTGCAGCCACTGTGCATCGTGCCATTCGTATCCCTCCAGATCATACAGTTTGGAGGCGGTGGAAGGGCGTGTCTCCATGTGGTAGGCATAGGGATCCGCTTTCAGGCGAATCTCCCCGCTGGGGGTCTCGATGCTGTATTTATAGATCTCCATGGGCTGAAGCTTGGAAATATAACATTCCCACACCCCGTTTTCGGAGATACGTTTCATCGGATGTTTCTGACGGTCCCACTGGTTAAAATCTCCCACCACCGAAACACTTCTGGCGTTGGGCGCCCACACCCGGAAAACAAATCCGCTGCTGCGTCCCCGTTTGGCGGGATGAGACCCCATATATTCATAAGCTTTGTAATTGGTTCCCTGATGGAACAGATACAGCGGCAAACTGCTGCGCTGTTTTGTCGTTTTATCCTGAGACGTCTCAGACATATTATCATTCCTTTCTGCATCCGCACCGTACCCTGCCGGAAAACCCGGCCATATCAGCGCAAATCTCTTGCAAGGGAGTTCCACACCATATCCACGGTAGAGGTTTACACGTCTCGCAGCACTTCTGTATGAGATCATGTTTTGGTTCAAAATCTTTGACATGATGCAATCAAACGATAAAATTTCTTGGATATTACCATTTTATCACATTTTTTCATTATTGCAAGTGTAGGTTGTGTAAATCATTAAATTTAAACCTTTTTGAAAGTCCAAATTTGTATACTTTTTCCAGCATGGCACAAGGATGGAAATCCTATGGATCGGTTATCATCATCATCCCATTATAACCTTCTCTGAATAAAAAATTTGTCGGATTGACAATACCTGGAGATTCCTTCCCCGCCATGGTTCCTCCCGGACCAGTACGTCTCAATATCCTATATGTACTCCAGCCGCTTTTTATGATGCCGACAAAATCCATGTCTTACAAATAAAAAAGCGCACCCTCCTCTTTTCAGAGAAAAGTGCGCTTGTGTTAGTGTACCGTCACAGCTATGCCGGAAGATTACATCTCAGCAAAGTACTTGATGGTGCGGACCATCTGGCTGGTGTAGCTGTTCTCGTTGTCGTACCAGGAAACAACCTGAACCTGATAGGTGTCGTCGTCGATCTTGGTAACCATGGTCTGGGTAGCGTCAAACAGAGAACCGTAACGCATGCCGATAACGTCAGAAGAAACGATCTGGTCTTCGTTGTAGCCGTAGGACTCGTTAGCAGCAGCCTTCATAGCCTCGTTGATGGATTCTTTGGTGATGTCCTTGCCCTTAACAACAGCAACCAGGATGGTGGTAGAGCCGGTGGGGACAGGAACACGCTGAGCGGAACCGATCAGTTTGCCGTTCAGTTCGGGGATAACCAGACCGATTGCTTTAGCAGCACCGGTAGAGTTAGGAACGATGTTCTGAGCACCAGCACGAGCACGACGGAGGTCGCCTTTGCGCTGCGGGCCATCCAGGATCATCTGGTCGCCGGTGTA
>DBQB01000014.1 GCA_002305685.1 Ruminococcaceae bacterium UBA1405 | reverse complement strand
TCTACTTGACAGGGAGCAGTTCAGGAAGTTGCGGCAGCCTTTTTTTCACAGCTTTATTTCATCATGATGGCGCCCTTGCTGGCACTCTCCACCAGTTTGGCATACCGTCCCAGCCAACCGGTTGTGATGTTGGGGGATTTGGGAACCCAACCTTCTCTGCGCCGTGCAAACTCCTCATCGGAAACCCGGGCGTTGATGGAATAACCGGGGATATCGATATCGATGATATCGCCCTCCCGCAGCAGGCCGATCAGGCCGCCGTCCAGCGCCTCCGGGCATACATGGCCGATGGAAGCGCCTCTGGAAGCACCGGAAAACCGTCCGTCGGTAATCAGCGCCACCGATTTATCCAGCTTCATTCCCGCAAGAGCGCTGGTGGGATTGAGCATCTCCCGCATACCAGGGCCGCCTTTAGGACCTTCATACCGGATAACCACCACATCGCCGGGAACAATTTTTCCGTTATAGATGGCGTCGATGGCGTCATCCTCGCTGTCAAACACCCGGGCGGGGCCGGAATGTTTGAGCATCTCCTCAGCCACAGCACTGCGCTTGACCACACAGCCTTCCTTGGCGATATTGCCCCACAGGATGGCCAATCCACCGGTGGTGCTGTAGGGCTGCTCCACTGTGCGGATGGCGGAGGTATCTTTGTTCACCGCTCCGGCGATATTCTCCGCCACCGTCTTTCCGGTGACGGTGAGAAGGGTATCGTCGATGAGATGGTGGTCCGCCAGCTGTTTCATCACCGCAGACACCCCTCCGGCAGCGTTGAGATCCGGCATATGGGTGGGTCCGGCAGGCGCCAGATGGCACAGATTGGGGGTGACGGTGCTGACCTCGTTGATGGTCTCCAAACTCATGGGCACCTCAGCCTCATTGGCGATGGCCAGCAGATGCAGCACGCTGTTGGTGGAGCATCCCAGCGCCATATCGGTGGCCAAGGCATTGCGGAAGGCGGCGGGGGTCAGGATATCTCTGGGGCAGATGTTCTTCTCCACCAGCTCCATAATCTGCATCCCGGCATGTTTGGCCAGCTGGATACGACCGCTGTGTACCGCAGGGATGGTACCATTTCCGGGCAGCGCCATACCAATGGCCTCGCTCAGACAGTTCATCGAGTTGGCGGTATACATTCCCGAGCAGCTGCCGCATCCGGGGCAGCTGTCCAGCTCGTACTGCTTGAGCTCATCCCCGTCGATGATGCCGGCTTTATAACTGCCCACCGCCTCGAACATCTTGCTCAGGCTGATCTCCTCGCCGTTGTGGCAGCCGGGCATCATGGGGCCGCCGCTGACGACGATGGAAGGGATGTTCAGCCGCGCTGCCGCCATCAGCATGGCGGGCACAATTTTGTCGCAGTTGGGGATCAGCACCAGACCGTCAAAGCCATGGGCTTTGGCCATCGTCTCGATGCTGTCGGCAATCAGTTCCCGGCTGGGCAGGGAATATTTCATTCCTTCATGACCCATGGCAATGCCGTCGCAGACGCCGATGGCCGGGAACAGGATGGGGGTTCCCCCCGCCATGCTCACCCCGGTCTTTACCGCCGCAGCAATTTTATCCAGATGGATGTGTCCGGGAATGATCTCATTGAAGGCACTGACCACACCGATCAGGGGACGGTTCAGTTCTTCGTCGGTATATCCCATGGCATAGAAAAGGGAGCGGTTGGGGGCCCGCTCCGGCCCTTTGATCACTTCAGCACTTCTCAGTTTCACAATGGTATCCTCCTGTGGATAATGATGACAGAAAATAACAACAAACGATAAAAAAGCCTTTGCCCGATCAGGCAAAGGCTTTGCTTTGAAAAAAGCAGATCGTATACCGGAAAAGCCTATTTTCTCAGGATGCTTTTATTATAGGTCTTTTTCCGTATTTGTCAACCCTCATTCCATACAGCAGACAACTTTGGGCTATACGCCATGGGACGAAGCCGGCTGCGCAGCCTTCCTGTCCTTGTAGCGGGCGTTCAGCTTTCTCATCACATAAAAATACATGGGGATCAGCAGCAGATCAGCGGCCACCCAGGCGGCGGGGTTGGAAATGCAGGCGCCCAGATATCCCAGTATTGGCACAAGGGTAAAGGCCACGCTGGCGCGGGCAACCAGTTCACAGATTCCCGCCAGCATAGCGGAAAGCCCAAGTCCCATCCCCTGCAAACCGTTGCGGAAAATAAAGATAAAGGACAGCGGAATAAAGAACAGCCCATCGATGAGCAGATACTGATGCACATACCCCAAAATGGTGGTTTCGCTGCCGGAGAGAAACAGCAGCGCAATTTTTGTGCCAAAGAAGATCACCACAAAGGCGGCAAAAAGGCTATAGATCACCGCCACCGCCACAAACCGGCGGAAACCGGCATGGATGCGGTCAATCCGCTCCGCTCCCAGATTCTGTCCACAGTAGGTGGCGGAGGTAGCGCCCAGGGAATCCATGGGCTGTGTCACCAGCGACTGTACCTTGTCTCCGGCGGTGATGGCGGCAACCACGGTGGAGCCCAGGGTATTGACCGCCGTTTGCAGGATGATACTACCCACCGCGGTGATGGAAAACTGTAACGCCATGGGAATTCCGTTGCGCAGCAACCGTACAACCACCATCATATCCAGTTTCATATCCTCCCGGGTCAGATGCAGCATCGGCACCTTGCGGGCGATAAAACCCAGACAGAGCACACCGGAAAGGCCCTGGGAGATCACTGTGGCCCAGGCCGCACCGGCCACCCCGGAATGGAATACCAGGATAAACACCAAATCCAGCACAATGTTGGTGATGGAGGAGATGACCAAAAACAGCAGGGGGGTGCGGCTGTCTCCCAACGCCCGCATAAATCCGGAGAGCAGATTGAAAAGCATCATGGAAAACATCCCGCCAAAGATGACGATGATATAATCATAAGCGCCCTCAAAGATGTCCTGAGGGGTTTTCATCCAGGTGAGGAACTGACGGGTGAAAAGCAGGGTGACAAGGGTAAATATCACCGCGATACCAATGCCTAGATAGATAGAGTTTGCCACACACCGGCGCATCCCTTTGAGATCTCCCGCTCCAAAGCACTGGGAAATGGGGATGGCAAAACCATTACAGACCCCCAGCACGAAGCCCAGAATCAGAAAGTTCAGCGAACCGGTGGAACCTACCGAAGCCAGCGCGTCCACACCGATGAACTTTCCCACAACAATGGTATCTGCCATACTGTAAAACTGCTGAAAGATATTGCCGATGGCCATCGGCAATGCAAAGCCCAAGATCAGCCGAAGAGGGCTACCATGGGTCATATCCCTGACCAAACCAATACACACCTTTCCCTGTAATGTCAAAGATGGAAAAACACGCCGCCATGCGTGCGGCAACGGAGAATATACTACTCAGATTGGATCAAAAAGTCAATGGATGAATAGACCAAAATAAAAGGATTTTATAGCTGTTTCCCAGACGATTGGACAGGAATGCAGTCTTTTAGAAACACCGGGAAAAGCAGTTTGCCGGGATCCTTGATTTTGAACTTCCCTTTTGAATCTGGGTATGCTATCTTAGATAGCAAAGGAACCAATTACCGGGAGGCAAGGCTGATGGATACAGAAAAGATAACGGTGCGCATCGCCACTGAGAAGGATGCTCCGGCGCTGCTCAAAATCTATGAGCCCTATGTTTTGCAGACGGCCATCACATTTGAATATGAAGTGCCCACGCTGGAGGAATTTACCCGGCGGATTCGAAACACCCTGCAAAAATATCCCTATCTGGTGGCGCTGCGGCAGGGAGAGATTTGCGGCTACGCTTATGCCGGGGAGTTTCATGCCCGGGCAGCCTACGACTGGGCGGTGGAAACCTCCATCTACGTTGGGCTGGATTACAAACGCCAGGGCATTGGCAGACGTCTTTACAATGCGCTGGAAAAAGCTCTGGGAGAACAGGGAATCTTAAATCTCAACGCCTGTATCGCCTATCCCGCCGGGGAGGACCCCTATCTGACCCGGGACAGCGTGGAATTTCACAAACGTCTGGGATACCGGATGGTGGGAGAGTTTTACCAGTGCGGCTATAAGTTTCACCGCTGGTACAATATGGTTTGGATGGAAAAACATATTGGAGAGCATCTCACCCAACAGCCTCCGGTAAAGCCTTTCCCCCTGATCGCTTCCTCCCTGGGTGAAAATACGGCATCGATTGACAGAGGCAGTTTTGCCAAAAACCAGCAAAAGGACCGCCCAAACGATTCCTGATTATGAAAAAAGGCCTGCGCCTTTTGAGCGATATCTGCTCAGAAGGCGCAGGCCTTTGGCCTCTGTATTTGCAAATTTCAGGTTCCCCGTAACCGGCGTTTTATGCCAGCAAAATCCGGTCGTTGTCCAGCGCTTTCCCAGCGCCCGCCCGGAACCGTTCCAGCAGCTCCGCCACCGTCAGCGCGCTGCGCTGCTCTCCGGCCACATCCAGTACAATGGACCCGCCATCCATCATCAGGGTGCGGTTCCCCAGCTCCAAAGCGTTTTGCATATTGTGGGTCACCATCATGGTGGTGATCCGGTGCTCCCGCACAATCTCTTTGGTCAGCTGGAGCACCTTTTCCGCCGTCGCCGGGTCCAGCGCCGCGGTGTGTTCATCCAACAGCAGCAGTTTTGGAGGATTCATGGTGGCCATCAGCAGGGTCAGCGCCTGACGCTGACCTCCCGAAAGGAGGCCCACCGGCTGTTTCATCCGATCCTCCAGTCCCATTCCCAACAGCGCAAGGCGCTGGCGGAACCGGTCCCGATCCTTGCGGGAGATGCGGGAGAAGGGCCCTGTACCACCGGCCGCCAGCGCCAGATTCTCCTCGATGGTCATCCCCGGCGCACTGCCCCGCATGGGGTCCTGAAACAACCGTCCAATATGCCGCGCCCGCAGATGGGCGGGCTGAAAGGTGATATCCTCCCCGTCCAGCAGGATGCTGCCCCCGTCCACCAGGAAATCGCCGCATATGGCGCCGAACATGGTGGATTTTCCAGCGCCGTTGGAGCCGATGATGGTGACAAAATCCCCGGACGCCAACTGTAAATTCAGATCGGTGAGCACCCGCTTTTCGTTGACGGTGCCGGGATAAAAGGTTTTACAGATATGGGAGAGGGTTAACATCATGAATTTCCTCCTTTCCCCGCAGCCCGAGCACCCTGTATCCGGCGCATCAGAAGCGGAAAACGCCGGCGCAGATAAGGCCCGGAGATGGCCAGAACCACGATCACCGAGGACACCAGTTTAAGCATATATGCCGGCATATCCAGCCGCAGCGCCACGGCGTACACCACCCGAAAGATAAAAGCACCCAAAACAGCCCCCAGCGCCCGAACCAGAATCCCGCCTCGGGGTACCAGTGTGCGCCCGATGAGCAGGGAAGCCAGCGCAATGGTCACCATGCCACTGCCGATGTTGATCTCCGCCGATTTCTGAGACTGAGCCAACAGGCAGCCGGAAAGGCCGGTAAAGGCGTTGGCCACACAGAGCCCCACGGTGGTGGTGAACACCGGATTGATGGAGGAGGCCTGCACCATATCCACATTGTCCCCGGTGGCCCGGATGGAAAGACCCAGGCGGGTGTTGAGGAAGAAGGTTAGAAAGACAACCACCGCCGCCACCGCTATGACCGATACCACCAGCTTATACTGCTGCGCCAGCGGGGTTGGTTCCAAAAAATCCTTCATGCGGGTAAAGACGGTCTCCGCCTTGTTCATGCTCAGCAGCGACGCTCCCTGCATGATGGCTATGTTGATGGAATACAGTGCTGTGTTGACAATGATGCCGGAGAGCAGCGAATCCACTCCCATGCGGGTCTGCAAAAAAGCGGTGACAAACCCAGAGCAAATCCCCGCCGCCATAGCCGCCAAAATCGCCAGATAGGGGTGGCCGGCAATGGCTACCGTCGCCCCCACCACTGCGCCCAGCGTAAAGCATCCGTCGGTGGAGAGATCACAGACATTGAGCATGGAATAACTCAGGTACAGCGCCAGCACCGTCAGGGAACAGATCAGCCCCAGCTCCAGCGCCGTCTGCCCCAAAGAAAAGATGGCCGAAACATTCATATCCATTTCTCCTCAAACAAGCTCATAGAAAATCCAACAAAATTATTGCACATCTTCAAAAGACTCAGCTGTGGTGATGGAAGCCACCTGAGAGCACAGCGGGGCAAAAAGCTCCTTCATCTGCTCAAAATCCATCCCCAGCGCCGCACATACTTCGGTGTTGATGGTGGCGGTGCCGTTATCGAAGGTTTTCACCGGGGTAACGGCAGGATCGGCTCCATCCACCAAAATTTCACAAACCATGTCGGCAGTCTCTTTCCCCAGCTGGATGTAATCCACCCCGTAACCCAAAAACGCACCGTTTAACGCAAAGGAGTCCGCGCCGGTATAATGAGGGATGCCTCCCTCCACAAAGGTTTCATAGATGGCAAGCTCGGATTTCATCACGGTATTGTCCGAAGGGGTAAAGATAGCGTCCACCCCATCGGCCACCAATGCCTGGGCCGCCAACATGATTTCATCCGCCGTGGTGCCGGTACGCTCCACATAAGCAATCCCTTTGTCTTCCAGATATTCTTTGGCATGGATGATGGCAGTGGTGGAGGAATCCTGTCCCTGGTCATAAAGCAGCCCTATCAGATCTGCATCGGGATGCGCCGCAAAAATCAGCTCCATTACCGTGTTGGTGTCCAGAAAATCGGAGGTCCCGGTCATATTGGCTCCCGGCGCTTCCAATGAGGAGACCAGCCCCGCTCCCATTGGGTCGGATACGGCGGAAAACACCACCGGTATCCCTGTATCCTCGGTGGCTGCCTGCATCGCCATCGCCACCGGGGTGGCAACCCCTACCATCAGATCCACATCGTCGGCAATAAAGTTCTGGATGATCTGTCCCAGCACCGCGGCGTCAGCATTGCAGTTGTCATAAGAGATCTGGAAAGTTACCCCTTTTTCCTCCCCTAAGGTTTCCAGCTGACCCTGAATGTTCTCCACAATCTGGTTGAGGGAGGCATCGTCCACATAGTTGCAGATGCCCACCTTATACACCGTCTGTCCATCAGACGGCGCAGCGGTACCAGAACTGGTTTCCCCAGCGTCGGCATTACAGGCTGTCATGGACAGGACAGCCGCACAAAGCAGGGCGGTAGACAGACGACGGATGTTGTTTTGCTTTTTCATAAGATTACCTCCATAACTCGGCTCTCTGGCCTTTTTGTGGGTGGCGGATGGAGGGACCGGCGCCAACGGTCATTTCAGAGTTTTTTGCTGCTATGCAACAAAAAAGCCCTTGCCCCATTACCATGGGACAAGAGCTATACTCCTGCGATACCACCCAAATTGACATCTGCGGAAAAAGATTCCACAAAACGTCCTCTCGCCTCACGTGCCATCACACGCGCCCGGTGGATAACGGGTGGGTTCCCGTCGGCATCTACTTGGTTTCCCGTTCAAGCCGCCCTCGAAAGTCCATTCATCCAGCCGCTCCCTACCCTGATTCCACCATCCAGGGCTCTCTATGCGTTCGCAAGCCGATTACTTACTCTTTCTCATCGGTTTATCAGATTGTCATGTTGCTGTTATTATATGCAACCCCATCCATTTTGTCAACCCTATTTGGAAAAGTTTGATAAACTTTATATCCACCCAAAACCATTCTGGTAAAGAAAAAAATTTCAAAACTCACCGTACAATGCAGCACCTACCCTCTGCGCACCCCCGCAGCTCCCACCGAACCCATCGCCACAGCAACGACATTTCCCACAGCAGCAGACCATTCTAAGAAGGAACCCCCTGGGGGGTTGGGGGGGAACGGTACGAAGCAGGGCGTAATAATTTCTACCCAAAACCATTACAACAAGGCTAAAGATTTCAAAGCCAGCGGAACAAAGCAGTACCCAAAGGCATCCACCAGCCCCGCATCCCCCGAAGGGATAAAAAAAGGGGGGTATTCAGGGCACTCCCTGAATCGTCTTTGCGCCCAGCGCAGGGCGAAGCGAAAGATTTCCCGGTTGTATGAAAAAACAACGGCTACACTCTCCATAGAGGCATAGTGGAAGATCTCCCGATTATTTTCAAAAACAACCACCTCCCCCCATAGAAGTAAAACAACAAATTTTCACTCTCCCCCTCCCCCCTCTCCCTCATATTCCCTCCCCCAGCGGAGCAAACTACAGGTATATCAAATTCATACACTATGGAGGGGATAAAATATGCGTGGCGCTGGAATTTTGCTTCCGGTCTTTTCTCTGCCTTCCCCCTACGGGATCGGCACGATGGGCCGTGCCGCCTACGGGTGGATCGATTTCCTGTACGAATCCCGGCAAAGCTACTGGCAGGTACTGCCCCTGGGCCCCACCGGATACGGCGACAGCCCCTATCAGAGCTTTTCCGCCTTTGCCGGGAACCCTTATCTCATCGATTTGCAGCAGCTGTGCGACGAAAACCTGCTGACCCAGCAGGAATGCGAGGCTTTAGACTGGGGAAAACATCCAACCCGAATTGACTATCAGGCCCTGTACCAAGGCAGATACCCGCTGCTGCAAAAAGCCTTCCAGCGCTTTTCCTCAGATCCCTCTTTTGATCGGTTCTGCACAGAGAACGCCTACTGGTTGGAAGATTATGTGCTGTATACCGCCATCAAACAGTCCCAGCAGCAGCGCAGCTGGAACCGGTGGCCGGAACCGCTGCGGCGCCGGGACGACGCAGCGCTGCAAAAGGCAAGGGAACAGCTGCAAAACCAGATGGCTTTTCACCGCTTTGTCCAGTATCTCTTTTTCCGACAGTGGAACGCGCTTCATGCATATGCAAAGAAAAAGAAAATAAACATCATCGGGGATATCCCCATCTACGTGGCGATGGATAGCGCCGATACCTGGGCCCATCAGCAGCTGTTTCGATTGGATGATGCCGGCGCGCCCATCGACGTCGCCGGATGCCCTCCCGACGCCTTCTCTCCCCAAGGACAGCTTTGGGGAAATCCACTGTACCGCTGGGACCGGATGGAGCAGCAACAGTACCGCTGGTGGCTTGCGCGGATTGAAGCCAATCTATCCCTGTACGACCTGTTGCGGCTGGATCATTTCCGAGGTTTTGAGAGCTATTATGCCATAGCAGCGGGTGAAACCACAGCCGCTTTCGGAAAATGGTGCAAAGCTCCTGGTATGAATTTCCTATCAGTGGTCAACAATACCTTTGGCGCCAAGCGGTTTATCGCGGAAGATCTGGGATTTTTGACCCCGGAGGTGGAAAATTTGCTGCGGGAAAGCGGATATCCAGGGATGAAGGTACTACAGTTTGCCTTCGATGCCCGGGAACCATCGGGCAATGGCTATCTTCCCTACCGTTATCTCCCCAACTGCATTGTATACACCGGTACCCACGACAACGACACCGTGCTGGGCTGGATGCAAAGCGCCAACCCAGACGACGTGGCGCTGGCAAAGGAGTATTTTCATATCATAGAAGGCAGCCAAAGCGTGTGGGAATGGATTCGGGGCGCCTTCTCCAGCGTTGCCGATACCGCCATCATCCCTATGCAGGATTATCTGCAGCTGGGAAGCTCCGCACGGATCAATACCCCCTCCACCCTGGGTGGTCTCAACTGGTGCTGGCGGATGGAGAACGGCAGCTGTACCGCTTCGCTGGCACAAAAAATTGCATCGCTGACCCAATGTTATGGCCGGACGCCATCACCGTAAGGAGGAATCTACATTGCTGGAAACCATCACCAGACATCTCTATCACAAGGATATCGGCAGCTGCTCCGATCGGGAACTGTATGCTGCCCTGATTGCGCTGTGTAAACAAAAAAATGCATCGGCCACCCGCTCCCCATGGCCCAACGGCCGCAAACTGTACTATATCTCGGCGGAATTCCTGCTGGGAAAACTGCTCTCCAACCAGCTCATCAACCTGGGATGTTATGAGCAGGTCTCCCATGAACTGCAAGCCGCCGGAAAATCTCTCTCCCAACTGGAAGAATTGGAACCGGAGCCTTCTCTGGGCAACGGCGGTCTGGGAAGACTGGCTGCCTGTTTTTTGGATTCCATCGCTACGCTGGGACTCAACGGAGACGGGATAGGGCTTAACTATCATCTGGGATTGTTCCGACAGGTGTTTGAGGACCACTGTCAAAAGGAACTGCCCAATCCCTGGATGGAAGCACAATGCTGGCTGAGCAAAACCAATCTGCATTTTTCGGTTCCCTTTGGCAAGCTGACGCTGGAGGCAGAAATGTATGATATCGATATTCCCGGCTACCAGCGTCCCGACGGCACCGCCCGAAAACTGCATCTGTTCGATACCCCTACGGTGGACCCATCCATCGTAACGGAAGGGATCTCCTTTGACAAAACCGATATCCCCCGAAACCTCACCCTCTTTTTGTATCCAGACGACAGCGATCATGCCGGGAAGCTGCTGCGGCTCTATCAGCAGTATTTTATGGTCAGCTGCGCCGCACAGCTGATCTTCCTGGAACTGGAACAACAGGGCTTTGCCCCGGAAACATTGGCACAGCATGTGGTGGTACAGATCAACGATACCCACCCCTCCCTCATCATCCCTGAGCTGATGCGGCTGCTCCATCAAAAAGGCATATCGATGCAGAAGGCAGCCGAAATCGTCAGCGGTACCTGCGCCTACACCAACCATACCATTTTGGCGGAAGCGCTGGAAAAATGGCCGCTGGCGGATCTGGAGGAGGTGGTCCCCCAGCTGGTACCCATTTTGCAGTATCTGGATTCCCAGGTAAAAGAAAAGTATCCCGATCCCCGTCTGGCCATCATCGATCAGCATCAGATGGTTCATATGGCCCATCTGGATATCCATTATGGCTTTTCCATCAACGGGGTCGCCGCCCTTCACACCGAAATTCTCAAGACGTCGGAGCTGCAACCTTTTTATCAGATTTATCCCCAAAAATTCAGCAACAAAACCAATGGCATTACCTTCCGGCGATGGCTGATCGCCGCCAATCCTGCTCTCTCCTCTTTCCTTTCCAGTCATATCGGAGAAAACTGGAAACAGGACCCCAAACATCTGGAAACCTTGCTGCACTATCGGGACGACGCCGAAACTGTTTCCCGGCTGCTGACCATCAAACAGTATAACAAACACCTGTTGACAGAATATCTGCTGCAAAGTCAAAACATCCATCTCAATGAAAACAGCATCTTTGACATACAGATCAAACGCCTCCACGAGTATAAACGCCAGCAGATGAACGCGCTGTATCTCATCTACAAGTATCTGGAAATCAAAAAGGGGAACTATCCCTCCACCCCCATCACCGCCATCTTTGGCGCCAAGGCCGCACCCGCCTATCTGCTGGCCAAGGACATCATCCATCTGCTGCTGTGCCTCCAACACCTGGTGCAACAGGACCCGGTGGTTTCTCAACATCTCAAGGTGGTAATGGTGGAAAACTACAATGTTTCCAGCGCCGAAAAGCTGATTCCCGCCTGCGATATCTCGGAACAGATCTCCCTTGCCTCCAAGGAAGCCAGCGGTACCGGCAATATGAAGCTGATGCTAAACGGCGCCGTGACTTTGGGAACCATGGACGGCGCCAATGTGGAGATTGCTCAGCTGGTAGGGAAGGAAAATATCTATCTTTTCGGAGCCAAAAGCCCGGAGGTCCTCTCTCTATACCAAAATGGCGGATATCATGCCGCCACCTATTATCAGGACCCCGAGATCCGTCCTTTGGTGGACTTTATCATCAGCGAGCCGCTGATGCAGATCGGCAAACCGCAATTTTTACAGCGTCTGCACCAGGAGCTCTCCCAAAAAGACTGGTTTATGACGCTGCTGGATCTCAAAGCCTATCTTGAGACGAAGGAACGCGCCTTTGCCGACTACGAAAACCGGCAGCAGTGGGGCAGAAAAATGCTCATAAACATCGCCAAAGCCGGTTATTTTTCCTCCGACCGCACCATTGCGGAGTATAATCGGGATATCTGGAGGGTGTGACAGAGACCCTTTAGACGACAAAAGGCGCCTGGAAATCTACTCATACGATTTCCAGGCGCCTCTTTTTGTACTGTTCTCTTTTTGGGGGATATCCCGCTTCAAGGAAGATCAGATATTATGCCGCTCAAACACCCGATTTCCATCCAGCTGATGATCCAACATAATCTCCGCTTTTTTGCGGATCTGGGAGACAATATCCGGGCTGAGTACAAAGATATCCTCCTGTCCAGGCGCTGCGATCTGTAACAGCTCCTTTTCATGTCCTTCAATCAAATCTGCCAGACGGTAGGCATTGTCAATCTCACTGCGGGTAATATTCTGATATTCCTCAATTCTGGGATCGTTTCTGGTAGGCCACCGGCAATCCAGCGCAGGGGTAGCCTCATAATCGATGTCATCCACCAGCGTCTGGAATTTGGAGGCATTGACACAGGTGGTCATCAGACAGATATATACCTCCAGACGACGGATCAGCAGAGCCAATTTTTGCTGCAACGGTTGTTGGGCATCCTGAGAGATTTCGGCCAGCAGCGAAATGGCAGCGCGGAAACTGGCGCTCGCCTTCTTCACCGTCTCGGAAAGCAAAAAGGATGCAGAAAATCCCCGGACGCATTCAATGTTTTGCATATCCAACAGATCGTTGGCATGATCTTCATCCAAAGCCTGGAACTGGAACGGACGATAGTAATCTCTCTCCTGGGGCGTCAACTCCTGAGGAAAGAGCGCAAAGGGACGATTGATCCAGCGCTGATGGATACAGCCATACATCAGGATATCCAGCCCACTATGGGAAAAATGCAGCTCTCCCTCATAGATGCGCTGCCAAGCTTCCACCAGTTTGTCCGCCGATGCTTTTCCCACCAGTTTCTCGGCCACCGAACAGAGCATATGTAGCCGGCTGGAAATAGAGCCGCAGGGCGTTTGCAGGGCAGAACGAAGATATTCCAGCTTTTCATCCAGATCGGTGGAAGTAATGTCCACCACCAGCGCCCGTTTTCCGGCTTTGAGGGCGCCATCCAGGAATCGGGCCATCTGGATGATGTGCGGAATTCCTTTTAGGGTGGGATGGTTATCCAGTTCCCCGGAAGCTATGGGCATTTCGCCGTCCTTATCCCGATCGTTGATGATCAAATTGGGCTCTTTGAGCTCATGCCATGCCACATTGACCCCGATCTCCTCCAACTTAAAGCCGATGTTGGTATTGAAGTGAATCATCGGGTCCACGCCGCCTTTGCGCGCGCCTCTGGCCAGCGCTTCCACAAAAGAACAGGCCCTGGTGCTCATGGAACGGTCTTTGCAGTGCTCGGGTCCATTGGGCCCTACATAGGTTCCGTTGCTCCAGCAAAGCCCGCCGCCGGCGTCGTTGGATTTGAAGAGGAAAAAGTCGATTCCGGTTTTACGGCACAGCTCTTCCATGGCATATTCATACAGAGAGAGTACCTCGGGATTGTCCACGCAGGGGCTGTAATAGGGTTTGCGTGCCCGGCGGGGATGATCGATGCGTGCACCCCGCCAATCGGGATGGGCTCGGAACACTGGTTCGGGCAGCCAGAACGGTTCATTGCTGAACAGCGCTCCCTTCATTCCGTATCGTTTGAGCACCTCACAGCGCTTACACAGCAGTGCAAAGCATTGATCGATATAATCCACCGGAAGAAATTCCCTCAGCTGCGGCGGGCAAACCAGCTTAAACAGCGGGGAATGGGCCATCAGCCAGTTGGAATAAGGGTCGCTCTTATCCATCTCCCACATCCAACGGCTGCGGGTCAGACGGCTGACAATCACATGGGTCGCTCCAATGGATTTTGCCCGTACCACGGCACGCTCAAACTCTTCCATATCCTCCGGGTTCTGCATCATATAGTTACAGATCACTTTTTCCGGCATTTTCTGATTTTCCATACATTTTCATCCTTTCTGATAAGCGGTGTAAAGCAAACGGAAGCATTGCCTTTTCCAAAAAAGGCTGACAGAAAAACGCACACCCTCTCTTCATTTTTGAGGGGTCCTTCTCTGCCATCGGATCCTGTAATCATCTTCTTTCCTGTGTATCCCCTCGCCTTCTCTGGTGGCTGTTGCGATATTCCTGAGGGGTCTCCCCCTGGGCAGCTTTGAAGATAGCAATAAAATACCGGATACTCTGATATCCCAGATCCTGTGCAATTTCATATACCTTACGGTTGGTGGTCGTCAGCAGCAGTTTCGCCTTTTTCACCTTCACCAGACGCACATAATCCACAAACGCCATGCCCACCTCCTTTTTGAATACCCGGCTAAAGTAGGCGGGGCTGAGATTGACACAGGCCGCCACATCCCCCAATGCAATCTCCTCATGGATATGCTGATCGATATAGGCTTTGGCCTGTTCTATCATATTGTAGCTGACCACTTCTGTTTCACCGGTTTGAAATTTGGGATGATTGCGGTCATTTTGAATGTTCTGGATGGCCTGTAAAACCGTGTTGACAATCACAGTACTGCGCACCGGCTTTACCAGATACGCCTGGACATTCAGGGTGATGGCGGTCTGGGCATAAGAAAAAAGCTCAAACGCACTGACAATGATAAATCGGGCATGGGGCACAATCTGCTGTGCCTGGGAAATAAAATCCAGCCCCGAAATTCCCGGCATCTTGATATCGGTAATGATGATATCCGGCGTCTCCTGGCGGCAAAGTGTAAGGGCTTCCGTACCGTTATAGGCGTACGCCACCACCTGAACATCGTATGTTTCCCATGGGATTCCATCTCGTATCCCCTCTACCACCATCGGTTCATCGTCCACAATCATCAGTTTATACATAAAACCTCACCTCCATCCCATACCGCTGGATATGCTGTTTTGCGGCAATGTTTTGGGTAAGACGATCTGCACCCTTGTACCCTGTTGGGGCTGGCTCTCAATACGAAGGCCATAGGATTCTCCATACAGAATCTGAATTCTCTGATGCACATTGTTGAGCGCAAAGAAATCCCCTGTATCGGTCTGGGCTTTTTTGAGCGTCTGACGAATTTGGCATAGTGTCTGCTCATCCATGCCGACCCCATTGTCCTCTATCTCAAAAATCAGTTGTTCCTGCTGAAAATATCCTCGAATCCATACCTGCCCCGGCTGCGGAAGTGGTTCCACACCATGCCGAATGGCATTTTCCACAATAGGCTGAAGCAGATGGGTCAAAATAGGGGTATCCAAAATTTCCGGTTGTATTTCCACCTTTGCCTGAAACCGGTCTCCAAAGCGGATATGCTGGATGGCAATATAACTCTCCAGCATCTTCATTTCGTCCCGAATTAGAATAAAGGGCTGTCCGTTGTTGAGGGATTTTTTGAAGAATACCGCCACCGCCTCCACCATATCCTCCAGTTTATCGTACTTTTTCAGCTGAATCAGCCAGTTCATGTTATAGAAAATATTGTAGATAAAATGGGGGTTGATCTGGGCGTGCATCAGTTTCAGGTTAGCTTCCTTTTGCAACAGACTCAGATGATAGATTTCGTTGAACTGCTGCTGAATTCGCTGCTGCATCGAGCGAAACGCGTCAAAGAGATAGGAAAATTCATCCTTCTCATCTCCCGGAATTTCGGTCTGGAAATCTCCCTGCTTGAGATTCTCCATCATAGACATCAGCGGCTGAATCCGTCTGGCCAGATACCGTATGATCACCATCTCCGCCACCAACAGCAGCACCACATTCAGTATAATCAACAAAATGGCATAACTTCCCAGGCTATCTCCCAGACTGGTCAGCTGAGAGAGGGGGACCATCACTACCAACGTCCATCCTGTGTTGTTCATCGACGTAGCAACCACAAGCTGTTTTTCTCCATATAGAGAAAGCTGGTGAACTTTTGCGTCCAAAGAAAGGGACGCTTCGAAAGTCTCCCCCAGCTGCGGCAAAACGCCCTGCCCCGCTCCATTGGTGAGAAATACCGTATGATCATCCAGCAGCACACGACACCTGCCATCATCCCCGCCCAGAAGATTCAATATGGAGGATTCCCGCACACTGATCGCTGCCAATCCCACCGTTTTAACGCTGCCTCGATATAAATCATAGATCGGGAAGGTAAAAGTTACATGATCCTTTGCTCTGGTAAGCCAGAAATACAGATGCTGGCGATACTCCTTGGTCACCTGTAATCCGTTAGCAGATTCCATATAGCTTTGCAAATATTGTTTGGTGCGAGAATCAATATGGGAAGTGGGCCCCTGATCGCTGGTAAAGAGCACTCCTGTGCGTTCCACATATACATCGATGGTATCCAAAAAAGAATTTCGACTCACCATCGATTGCAGCCTCTTGTTAAAATCCACCAGGTCATAAACATCGGTCGCAAAAATACCAGTTGTATATTTTTGAAGATAGGAATCGTTGAGGAGTTCATCGAAGATGCTCTCCATATTTTCCATCTGTCCTTCCATATAGGTGAGGATACGGTTGACATCATACTCCATCTCCATCCCTACGGCTTGATAAATATTCTGACGGTTAAGATACGCAAAGATGGTTCCAAATAACACGGACAGTACCACTGCCACCGCCACCAACATCGCCATAATGCGTTGTAAGCGGGTAAACCGGCGTAAAAACACAGGAAACATTTTCCACAATTCCATAACGACTCCTTTATACAAAAAACGGTTCCAGGTTTACAGCAACCTGGAACCGGCTTTTGCAGCCACCTGGCAGCTGGCCCAAGACCAATGTCCTGAGGAGATACGTGGGGCTTTCGGTTTATTTACGAATAAGGTACATTAAGAATGCACAGCAAGATTTTACTGGGCATTGAGCTCTTCCAACATTTTGTCGCCCTGAATGCTCTTCCAGAACTGCTCGTAATCTGCATATGCCTCATCGATCGTCTGGGAACCCAGCACGATCTTAGTCGCCATCTCGTACAGGTTGGAGTTATAGGTGGCAACATTCTCATCGTAAAGGGTGGATTTACCCATGGGGATCTTGATCAGCGGACCAACATAAGAAACATTGGCCTTATTGGTAATCTCGATGTTCTTGTCAATCTGAGCGGTTTCGGTATCGGCAAACTGGAAGCCCAAACTCTGGATGTCCACAGCAGCCCAACCGCTGATCAGATCGCTCAGGCCTACCGCATAACCGGCAGCAACCGCGTCCTCTCTGGGAGTCAAGACATTATCCACGATATCATAGTGTACACCCTCCACTCCAAGAGTATAAAGCATACGTCCCTCTTCTGTAAAGAATAGATAGTGAACCAGGTTCATGGCCGCATCCACATTCTCACAGTCCACAGAGACACAGACAGCTTCGTTGCCGGACTCATTGAGGGTGCCCAGATCCCCATTGGGACCTACCAGAGAATACATAGGGGTAAAATCGGTGGGCGCTCCCACAGAGGAAGCAGATTGGAGGTAGTTGATATAACGGGAGGTGTAATCCACATCGGAAACCGCGGTTCCGGCATAAATTTTCTCACGCATATTGGAGTTTTCGTTGGTGATAAACTCAGCGTCCATCAGCCCTTCGTCATACAGCGTCTTAATGAAAGCAAAGGCGTCCTTCATCTCCTGGGTTTGGATACCGTCATAGTATACGCCGTTTTCGTCGGGAAGAATGCCGCCGTAGGCGCCAAACGCATTATAGAAAATCTGGAAGTTTACAATATGTTTGGGGAAGGAGAAGGGAATGGCCTCGCTCTGATCAACCTTCTTGAGCTCGGTGATAAACTCATCGGTGGTCATTGTCTCCTTGATCTCCAAGCCATACTTTTCGATCATATCGTTGCGGAACCAGAAGATCTTATTGTTGCCGGAGTTGACGGGGATTCCATAGATATCGTCGCCGGACTGATAGATGGAGTTATCAAAACTTTTCACTACTGCAAAACGCTCGTCATTCTCCACATACTGGGTCAACGGCTGAATGTAACCACGCACCGCAAACTGTCCCACATAATCCCATGCCTGTTGAGGAATCATGATATCAGGAATATCCCCGGAAGCCAGTAAAACATTGAGTTTTTCCATATAATCGTTGTGGGTGGGGGCAATCATCTCAATCTTGGTGTTGGTCGCTTTTTCCAGCTCCGCAACCCACTGCTGCATATGGTTATCATCCACGCTGATACCCCAGCGGATCTGGCTCATGCACAGAGAAAGCTCTGCCGGCTCGGCGGATTCCTGGGAAGCGTCCGACACTGCGGAGGACGCAGCCTGAGAAGAAGCGGTAGAACCTGCGGAGGCGGTACTGCTGGAAGCAGTGCTGGAGGTACTGGAGCTACAGCCCGCCAACGATGCGGCAACGGCGGCAACAGCCAACACAGAAGCCAACGTCTTTTTCATCGTAACATTCATTCCTTTCTCAACTAAAACTTTCATATCCTATCGGTTGTATATCAGGCTTATCCTTTGACGGAGCCCAACATCAAACCGGATATAAAATACTTCTGAATAAAGGGATACAAGGCCAGGATCGGGAGCATGGTAATCACCATAACCGCCATTTTGAAGTTGTTCACCTGGACACTATAGGTTCCGTCTCCCTCGCTCTGGAAAATCAGCTGCCGCAAAAGCACCTGAAGGGTATACTTCTTCGAGGAATTGATAAACATAATCACCTCGAAATACCGGTTCCAGTGTCCCACCGCATAGAACAGCAGAATTGCGGCCAGAATCGGAACCGAGATGGGCAGCACAATCCGGCAAAGAATCCCGATCTCGCTGCATCCGTCCAGCCGGGCGGATTCCATCAGGCTTTCGGGCAGAGACTGGAAAAAGTTGCGCATAAGAATCAGATTGTAGGTGGTAATCGCCATGGGAATAATCAGCGACGCATAGGTATCGATCATACCCAGCTGCTTGACCACCATATAAAACGGGATAATTCCTCCGTCCACAACCATGGTCAGCAATACGGCATTCATAAAGAATTTTCGAAACGCCAGTTCCCGCTGGGCCAACGCATAGGCCATCGTAGTTGTCAGAGCCATCGATAGGGCGGTAGCACTCACCGTAACGCCGATGGAGCGGATAAACGCACCGGTATAACCACTGCTGGAGAAAACTGCCTGATAGCTGGTCCATTCCAGTCCCTTGGGGATAAACACAAAACCTTCCGCCGCCGCAACTTCATTGGAAGAAAGGGAGGTAATCACCACCATCCACAGCGGAAGCACGATGGCAAGGCATACCAACAACATAAAAATAGCATTGACAATCAAAAACACGCGTCTGGATTTACTAACCTGCATTTGGCTTCCCCCCTTACAATATTTCTTCATCCAACACCTTTTTGCTGAAGATGTTGCATCCCAGAATCAGGATTACGCTGACAATGGAGGTAAAAAGCCCGATGGCGGTGGCATAGCCCACATTGCCCCGGTTTAGGCCTTCCACATAGGAGAAGGTTCGAAGCACGTCCGCCACGTCCATAACCGCTGAGTTATACATAACCAAAATCTGCTCAAACATCTGCATGACACGGGCAAGGGTCAGCAGCAATACCGTCGCAATGGTATTGCGGATACCGGGAAGGGTAACGTGCCAGGTTCTGGCCCAATATCCGGCGCCATCCACCGCCGCAGCATCGTAAAGCTGGGTATCGATGGAGGAGATGGCGGCGATATAAATCACCGCGCCGTATCCGGCGCTCTTCCAAATCTCGGTACCCACCAGCACCGTGCGGAACCATTTCACCGAGGCCATAAAATAGATGGGCTCCGACAAAATCCCGGTGGAAACCAGCACCTTATTGATGATGCCGTCGCTGGGGGCCAGCATCATATTAAACAGACCGCCTACCACGACCCAGGAAAGGAAGTGGGGGATGTAGATCACAAACTGCGCCGCTTTTTTGGCAAAATGGTTTTTCAGCTCATTGAGGCTGAGGGCCAGTATGATGGGAATGGGGAAATAAAAGATCAGATTGTAAAAACTCAAAATCAGCGTATTGCGAAAAGCACGCCAAAAATTAGGAGACAGGAACAGCCTTTGGAAGTTGGCAAGCCCCGTAAAACGAGGGTGTGCTACCGTTCCGTAGTTGGTGAAGGCGTTGTAAATAAAACGCAGTGGGTAATACTTAAACAAAATAAACCAGATTACCCCCGGAATTACAAGCATGAAGATATACTTTTGTTTGGCAAACCGTTTCAGAAAAAGCTGCCATTTGGATGTTGGCTGCGTCTGCAGTGATTGCAATGTTTTGCCGGGCAAAATCGCTCACCTCTCTGTCCTGATTCAACCGTCGCACACCACAAAACTTTTCTTGGCGCGAAAATGCAACAATTATCACAAAAAATAAAGATTACGTTCATATTATATATGGACAATTCATAACCCGCAATGTCACAAAAATGCACTTTATACCCTCATATTTGTCCAATTTGGTTTTTTGCCACCAAATTGGACAATAAAAAATCCACCCAGCCGCGGCGCTGCGCGCACCGCGGCTGGGTGGAACGATGTGGGTACCATTTTGCCTTATTCTTGGACCAGCACCTTGGTAATCTCTCCTACATAGAAGCGATGGAAGTCGTTGTCGGGATAGTTTTGCGCCATGAGCTGAGCGTCCAGGAAACATTCCGGTTTCATATCCTGCACATAGATCTTGCGGCAGCAGATGACCATCTGTGCCTGCTCAATATACCGGTAACCGTCCACCTCGCCTACGGTAAAACCGCAGGCTTTCATCTTATCGGTATCCCGTCCGGAGGTGCTGCCGCAAAGACGGATGGCATCCCGGTTTTCGCTTCCAAAATAGGCGATGGTATAGGTATCGGTCTGTTCCATCAACCCATAGGTATAGCGCTGGGGACGCACCACCACCGAGAGCACCGGCTTATTCCAGAGCACGCCAAAGCTGCCCCAACCAGCGGTCATAGGGTTGACGCCCTCCCCATCCGGAGCCACGATCAGGAAGCAGTCTTTTTTCATAAAGGCAAAGGGATTCATCTGCAGCTGTTCAAAGGAAATCTCTTTCATGGACATAAGGTCGTTCCCCTTTCAAAACAATGTACATGGTTGGCCTAAAAGGATAAAAATAAAATCCTGCCCTTTTCTCTTGAAAGATAAAGGCCTTTTTTACAGTATAACATATCCGTTCCAAAAATAGTACAGATTTGTACTTTGTATTGTGAAGCGGCTATGGTATACTATAAAAAATCATTTCATTTTGGAGGGATTTTGTAATGTTCAAAGACATGGTCAAACAAAACCGCAGTTACCGCAGCTTTGACGGCAGCTATGAGATTTCCAAAGAGACGCTGACCGATCTCATTGACTGCGCCCGCTTCACCCCTTCCTCGGTGAATATGCAGCCCTTCCAGTACTTCATCTCCTATAAACCCAAAACCAACGACGTGATCTTCCCTCTCACCGCCTGGGCACGATTGCTGCCGGGATTTGATGGACCTGCTCCCGGACATCGTCCCACCGCTTATATCGTGATCTGCACCGACAAAACCATCGGCCCCAACGTGGAGCGGTTCCGCACCGATGTGGGAATTGTGGCGCAGACCATTATGCTGGCAGCGGTGGAAAAGGGACTGGGCGGCTGTATGATCGGAAACTACAACAAAGAAGATCTGGCCGCGGCGCTGCATCTGCCGGAAAACCTTTATCCTTCCCTAATACTGGCCATCGGAAAGCCCGATGAAACCATCACCCTCACCGAACTGGAAAAGGGTGGGGATACCAAATATTATCGGGTTGACGGCAAGCATTATGTCCCCAAGCGCAAGCTGGAGGATATCGTCCTGGAAAATGAATAAATAATCACAAATCCATATTGGCATTAAGCCAGCTCTTTGGGTTGAATCGTCTCTGATCAGATGCCCCTTGCAGGGAATTTTGTAGGAGATTTCAACCAAAAGGGCTGGCTTTTTTTGCGTTTTGTGAAAGTATACAAAGTTTTTGTGTCAGGAAATTTTTTGAGAAAAACACTTGAAATTATGCAAAAAGACTGTATAATTATAAACACATTCAAGAAAACATCAAAGCGGATTACCGTTTTGCAGATACGGAGGAATATGACATGCAAAAAAAATACAATAAAGTGGTTTTGGCATACTCGGGCGGACTGGATACCTCCATCATTATCCCCTGGCTGAAGGAAAATTATGGCTGTGAGGTCATCGCGGTGGCAGCCGATGTGGGGCAGGGCTCCGAACTGGATGGATTACAGGAAAAAGCCATCAAAACCGGCGCTTCCAAACTATATATCGAGGATCTCAAAAAGGAGTTTGTGGAGGACTGCATCTGGCCTACCATGAAAGCCGGCGCTGTTTATGAAAACCAGTATCTGCTGGGCACCTCCTTTGCCCGGCCCATCATCGCCAAACGGCTGGTGGAGATTGCCAAAGCGGAGGGCGCCGACGCCATCGCCCACGGCTGCACCGGCAAGGGCAACGACCAGGTACGTTTTGAACTGACCATCAAGGCGTTTGCTCCGGATATGGACATCATTGCCCCCTGGCGGATCTGGGATATCAAATCCCGGGACGAAGAGATTGATTACGCCGAGGCACATAACATCCCGCTGAAAATTACCCGGGAAACCAACTATTCCAAAGACAAAAACCTCTGGCATCTGTCCCATGAAGGACTGGATCTGGAGGACCCGGCCAACGAACCCAAATACAACGAGATTCTGGAGATGGGTGTTTCCCCCGAAAAAGCCCCGGACACCCCCACCTATATCACCCTGCATTTTGAAAAGGGAATCCCCACCGCTTTGGACGGGGTGGAGATGGACGGCGTTTCGCTGATCGAAAAACTCAACGCCATCGGCGGCGCCAACGGAATCGGCCTTGCGGATATTGTGGAAAACCGGCTGGTGGGTATGAAGAGCCGCGGCGTTTATGAGACCCCCGGCGGCAGTATCATCTATCACGCCCATCAGGTGCTGGAAACCCTCTGCCTGGATAAGGAAACCCAGCATTACAAACAGCAGGTTGCCTTAAAGTTTGCCGATCTGGTTTACAACGGTCAGTGGTATACCCCTCTGCGGGAAGCGCTCAGCGCCTTTGTGGACTGCACCCAGCAGACGGTGACCGGAGATGTGAAACTCAAACTGTATAAAGGCAACATCATCAACGCCGGTACCGTCAGCGAATACTCTCTCTACGATGAAGAGGTCGCTACCTTCGACGCCGACAATGTTTACAACCAGATGGATTCTCAGGGCTTTATCAACCTCTTTGGACTGCCCATCAAGGTAAAAGCCGTTCTGGATCAGCGCCGGGCAGCAAAAAAACAATAAACCAAACCTTTTTCCTGAGGATGGCGGCCGGCAGGCCCCATCCTCTTTTCCAAAATCAAAAGTGAGGAGATACCGCAATGAAACTATGGGCCGGCAGGTTTTCCAAGGAGATCGATGATCGGGTAAACGATTTCAATTCCTCCATCTCCTTTGACGCCAGAATGTTCCACCAGGACATTCTGGGCAGTATTGCCCACGCTACCATGCTGGGAGAAGAAAATATCATCGATCCTTCGGAGAGCGCCGCAATCATCAAGGGGCTCCAATCCATCCTGGAGGATCTGGAAAGCGGCAAACTTTCCTTTGATCCCACAGCGGAGGATATCCATATGTTTGTGGAGGCGGAGCTGACAGCCCGCATCGGCGATGCCGGCAAACGTCTTCACACTGCCAGAAGCCGAAACGATCAGGTGGCGCTGGATATCCGCCTTTATCTTCGGGATGAAATTGACGCCATCTCCTCCCAGATCAAAATGCTGCTGGGCACCCTGTGCGATCAGGCGCAGCAGCATATCCATACGGTGATGCCCGGTTACACCCATCTGCAACGGGCGCAGCCCATCACCTTTGGCCACCATCTGATGGCATACGCCCAGATGCTGCTGCGGGATCTGGACCGTTTACAGGATACCCGCCGACGGATGAACGTCATGCCCCTGGGCAGCTGTGCCCTTGCAGGCACCACCTATCCCCTCAACCGGCAGCGGGTGGCACAGCTGCTGGAATTTGACAGCGTAACCCTCAACAGCCTGGACGGCGTTTCCGACCGGGACTTTTGTATCGAACTTGCCAGCGCCATCTCCATCCTGATGATGCATCTCTCCCGTCTGTCGGAGGAGATGATCCTGTGGTGCTCCTGGGAGTTTAAGTTTATTGAGCTGGACGACGCGTTTGCCACCGGTTCCTCCATCATGCCCCAGAAAAAGAATCCGGATGTCTCGGAACTGGTAAGAGGAAAAACCGGACGGGTTTACGGGGATCTGATGACCCTCCTTTCCATGATGAAAAATCTTCCCCTGGCCTACAACAAGGATATGCAGGAAGATAAGGAAGCCATTTTTGATGCGGTGGACACCGTAAAGCTCTGCCTGAAAACGGTGATCCCCATGCTGGATACCATGAAGGTACTTCCGCAAAACATGCGCAAAGCCGCCGCAAAAGGCTTTATCAACGCCACCGATGCCGCCGACTATCTGGTGCGCAAGGGACTGCCATTCCGGGATGCCTACAAAATCACCGGAACACTGGTTGCCCAGTGTATCGCCCAGGATACCACGCTGGAGGAACTGCCTTTGCTCCAATATCAGCAGCTCTGCCCGCTGTTTGAGGCAGACGTCTATGAGGCCATCAACCTGGAAAAATGCGTCAGCGGCAGAACCGTTATAGGCGGCCCCGCTCCCCAGCGGGTGCTGGAACAGATCGAAGCCGTGCGCCGCGCACTGGGCCAGTGACAAGATGAAAAGAATAAATGTGAAAAAAGAGGTGTTCAGCGTGTCCAGGAAATATAAGATATTCATCGACGGTCAGGAAGGCACCACCGGTTTACAGATATACGAACGATTTGCCCACCGAGAGGATCTGGAGATCCTGCAAATCGATCAGGAGCATCGAAAGGATTTACAGGCACGCAAGGAACAGATCAACGCCTCCGACATCACCTTTCTTTGCCTTCCCGACGCTGCGGCTAAGGAATCGGTTTCGCTGGTGGAAAATGACCACACCCGCATCATCGACGCTTCCACCGCCCACCGCACCGCTCCCGGTTGGACCTACGGTTTCCCGGAGCTCTCCCCAGCTCACCGGCAGGCGCTCAAAGAATCCAAACGCACCGCCAATCCCGGATGTTACGCTTCCGGATTTATCTCTCTGGCCTACCCCCTCATCGCCCATGGCATTATGCCCCCGGATTATCCGGCGGTCTGCCATGGCATCAGCGGGTATTCCGGCGGCGGCAAAAAGATGATCGCCCAATATGAAAGCCCGCAAAAACCTTCCGATTATTTTAGCCCCCGTCAATATGGCCTCACCTTATCCCACAAACATCTGCCGGAAATGCAAAAAATCTCCGGGATGACCCATCCGCCTATCTTTCATCCCATTGTGGATGATTACTTTTGCGGTATGGCGGTAACGCTGCCTTTATATGCCTCGCTGCTGAGCAAAAAAGTAACCCCAAACGATATCCAGGAGATTTTGGCCGGGCATTATGCCGGGCAGAAATTTGTCAAGGTGCTTCCTCTCATGGGAGAAGGCGTCATCACCGACGGTTTTGTGGCTGCCAACACCCTGGCAGGAACCAACCACATGGAAATCTTTGTGGGCGGAAACGAGGAACAGATCCTGCTGATCTCCCGCTTTGATAACTTAGGGAAAGGCGCTTCCGGCGCAGCCGTACAGTGCATGAACATTATGCTGGGGCTGGAGGAAGACCGCGGTTTATGAGCTTCTCCGTTTTGTTTTGAACCGTCCGTATCCCCTTTGCTGTAAGACATATCAACTTTTATTTTTCATACGATCAGGAGGAACCCACCATGTCTCATCTTACCGTTATTCCCGGCGGTGTATGTGCTCCCAAGGGCTTTCAGGCCGCAGGCATTCACTGCGGAATCCGTGCCAATAAATCCAAAAAGGATCTGTCGCTGATTGTCAGCGATGTGCCCTGCTCCGCTGCCGCCGTATATACCCTCAACAAGGTCAAAGGCGCCCCCATTGCGGTGACTAAGAAAAATATTGCCGACGGAAAAGCCCAGGCCGTCCTCTGCAACAGCGGCAACGCCAACACCTGCAACGCCGACGGGGTGGAGATTGCCGAGAAGATGTGCGTTCTGGCCGCCCAGGCCACCGGGCTTGCACCGGAGGATTTTGTGATTGCCTCCACCGGGGTCATCGGCCAGCCGCTGCCCATCGCCCCCATCGAAGCGGGACTGCCCAAATTGGCCGCTGCGTTAAGCTATGATGGCTCAGATGCCGCCGCATGGGGTATTATGACCACCGATACCGTCAAAAAAGAATACAGCGTCTCCTTCACCGTGGGTGGAAAAAGCTGCGCCATGGGCGCCATCGCCAAAGGTTCCGGCATGATCCATCCCAACATGGCTACCATGCTGGCTTTTATCACCACTGATGCCGCCATCTCTCCCGCCATGCTGCAAAAGGCTCTGTCGGAGGATATTGTGGACACCTTTAATATGGTCAGTGTGGATGGAGATACCTCCACCAACGATACCGTTGCCATCTTAGCCAACGGTATGGCGGGAAATGACGAGATCACCGCCACCGGGGAAGATTATGACGCCTTTGTACAGGCGCTGCACTATATCACCGTATCCCTCTCCAAAGGCATTGCCGGAGACGGCGAAGGGGCAACCAAGCTGCTGGAATGTCATGTCACCGGCGCCCCGGATAAGGACACCGCCCGGGTAGTTGCCAAATCGGTGATTACCTCCAGCCTGTTTAAGGCTGCCATGTTCGGGGAGGACGCCAACTGGGGAAGGGTTCTCTGCGCCATCGGATATGCTCCGGCGGAATTTGAGATTGAAAAGGTTGGGGTTACCCTTTCTTCCGAAAAAGGCTCGGTGGAGGTATGTCAAAACGGTGCAGGGGTAATCTTCTCCGAGGAAACCGCTGCTCAGGTGCTCTCCGCCAAAGAAATCCTGATTTCGGTGACTCTGGGGGACGGAAATGCCGAGGCCACCGCATGGGGATGTGATCTCACCTACGATTATGTGAAGATCAATGGAGATTACCGCACCTGATAACATCTTATCACCATATTTTTGTATACAACCACATTCGCTTGCTGATATATTTGGATGAACATTTAGAAAGGACGGCGAAACGCCTTATGGAAATCACCACCGCCATGCAGTCAAAGGTACTGATCCATGCGCTTCCCTATATTCAAAAATACGCCAACAAAACCGTAGTCATCAAATATGGCGGCAACGCCATGACCGATGCGCAGCTGAAAAACGATGTGATGAACGATCTGGTGCTGCTGACACTGGTAGGAATCAAGGTGGTACTGGTTCATGGCGGCGGACCGGAGATCACCGATCTGCTCACCCGTATGGGCAAAGAATCCCGGTTTGTCGGCGGTCTGCGGTATACCGACGCCGAGACCGCGGAGGTAGCGCAGATGGTTCTGGCCGGTAAGATCAACAAAAGTCTGGTCTCGCTGTTACAGCAGCACAAAGGAAAAGCCATCGGTCTGTGCGGCATCGACGGGAATATGTTCCAGGTGAAAAAACACATTGCCCAGGAAGATCTGGGGTTCGTGGGAGATGTGGTATCGGTCAATACCCATCCCATTGAGATGGCGCTGGAAAACGGTTATATCCCGGTCATCTCCACCGTAGGCGCCGACGAGGCAGGCAACATCTACAACATCAACGCCGACACCGCCGCCGCCCAGATTGCTGCGGCGCTGGGCTCCGAAAATTTGATTGTCATGACCGATATCAAAGGGCTGTTGCGGGATAAAAACGACGACTCCACCCTGATTCCCTTTGTCCAGGTCAGCGAGGTGCCCTATCTGATTCGCCAGGGCATTATCTCCGGGGGAATGATCCCCAAGGTGGAATGCTGTGTGGAAGCGGTTCGCCGGGGGGTGAAGAAGGCTGTTATCATCGATGGCCGGATTCCCCACTCCATTCTGGTGGAAATCTTCTCCGACGAAGGCATCGGCACCATGTTCCAGTGAGAAAGGAAGCGAAACACCATGACATATGAACAAATCCGGCAGCTGGACGATTCCTACATTGCCCATACCTACGGCAGAGCTAACGTCTGTATTGCCAAAGGAAAAAACGCTACCTGCTGGGATCTGGACGGGAAAGAATACATCGATTTTTCCAGCGGCATCGGTGTAAACGCCCTGGGATTCTGTGATGAACAATGGGTCCAGGCAGTCAGCACCCAGGCTGCCACCATGCAGCATATCTCCAATCTGTATTACACCCTTCCCGGCCCTCAGGCAGCTCAGCTGCTCTGTGAAAAAACCGGTTATCAAAAGGTGTTTTTCGGCAACTCCGGCGCTGAAGCCAACGAGGGCGCCATCAAAACCGCCAGAAAATACAGTTTTGATCAATATGGCGCCGAGAGCGGACGGTATGAGATTGTCTCTCTGGTAAATTCCTTCCATGGACGCACCATGGCTACCCTCACCGCCACCGGTCAGGCGGTATTTCACAACTATTTCTTCCCCTTTGTCCAGGGTTTCTCCTACGCTGCCGCCAACGATATGGAGGATGTCAAAGCCAAAATCACCGATAAAACCTGCGCTGTCATGATTGAGTTTGTGCAGGGAGAGGGCGGCGTCATCCCGCTGGATGCGGATTTTGTCCAGCAGTTGTGGCAGTACTGTAAAGAGCGGGATATTCTGCTGATTGCCGATGAGGTGCAAACCGGCATCGGCCGCACCGGCGAGATCCTTGCCAGCCAGCATTTTGGCATCCATCCCGATATCACCACTGTGGCAAAGGCATTGGGCGGCGGTCTTCCCATCGGCGCCGTGCTCTTTGGAGAAAAGGTGGAATATGTTCTGGGCGCCGGAATGCACGGCACCACCTTCGGCGCCAATCCGGTGGCCTGCGCCGGTGCAAAGGTGGTACTGGAACGGATGGACCGCGCTTTCCTCGACGAGGTAAAGGCCAAGGGAGATTATCTGCGGGCAAAGATTGAAAAGATGCCCGGTGTCCAGAGCGTTACCGGCATGGGAATGATGCTGGGCATTCAGCCCGCCGTCTCCGATTCCCAAACCATTGTTGCCAAATGTATTGAAAAAGGGCTGATTCCTCTTACCGCCAAAGCCAAGGTACGGCTGCTGCCTCCGCTGACCATCACCTATGAGGAGATGGACAAAGGGCTTGCTATTTTGGAGGAGGTACTCTCCCAACTGTAAACCGCTATCTTCTATCTGTGGAAAGGAACATTGATTGCGATATGAAACACCTTTTGAAACTGCTGGATCTTACCTGCGAGGAGATTATGGATCTGCTCAACACCGCAGACCAGCTGAAATATGAGCTCAAACATGGTATCCCCCACGAACATCTTCGGGGAAAAACGCTGGGGATGATCTTCCAGAAATCCTCCACCCGTACCCGTGTCTCCTTTGAGGTGGGTATGACCCAGCTGGGCGGCCATGCGCTGTTTTTGAGTTCCCGGGACCTTCAGATTGGACGGGGTGAGCCGGTACAGGATACCGCGCGGGTGCTCTCCCGCTATCTGGACGGCATTATGATCCGCACCTTCTCCCAAAAAGAGGTGGAGGATCTGGCCGATTTCGGCACCATTCCCATCATCAACGGTTTGACCGATTTTTGCCATCCCTGCCAGGTACTGGCGGATCTGATGACCATCCGCGAGTATAAAAGCAGCCTGATCGATCAAAAGCTCTGCTTTATCGGCGACGGAAACAATATGGCCAACTCCCTGATTGTGGGCGGCCTGAAAACCGGTATGGAGGTGGCTATCGCCTGCCCCGACAACTATCGCCCCGATCCGGTAGTACTGGAGTTTGCCAAAGAATATCCCGGAAAACTGCTGGTCACCTCGGATATTCTGGCAGCTGCAAAGGATGCGGATGTGCTTTATACCGACGTCTGGGCCTCCATGGGACAGGAGGAGGAAGCCGCTATCCGTCGTAAATCCTTTGAGGGTTATCAGATCAATGATACGGTGATGGCGGTTGCCAAACCTGACGCCATTGTGCTGCACTGCCTGCCCGCTCATCGAGAGGAGGAGATCACCTCCAAAGTCTTTGAGGCTCATGCCCAGGAGATTTTCGATCAGGCAGAAAACCGTCTCCACGCACAGAAGGCGGTTATGGTCAAGCTGATGAAATAAATCCTCTGCAAGAAACAGAAAAAGCCCATCGGTTTTGGAAAGGCACCCCCAAATGGGGACCCGTGACCCGCCCTAAACCGATGGGCTTTCGTTTATCCGGAGAAATGGGTCAGCAAAAACTTTGCCACCCCGTCTGCATTGTTGGATGCAATGACTCCGGTGGCAATCTCTTTGAGGGCGTCCATCCCATTTTCCACCGCGTAGGCTTCATCCGCCACCTGAAACAGCGGAATATCGTTGGCCCCATCGCCAAACACCACCAGCCTTTGACAGCCCAGCCATTCCTTCAGTTTCCGGGCAGAACTGGCTTTGGTACAGCCTTTGGGCATGATTTCCAGCCACATCTCCCCACTGTAAATATCCTTTTGATAGACGCAGCTGTAACGTTCCCGAAACCTCTGGTACAGCGGATACAGCTTCTCCTCCTCCCCAATACAGGTAAAATAGAAGGGGTTACTGCGACACAGATCCTTCGGATGTTCCACCGGCGTATCCCGAACATCCCCCTTTCGGGTATCCAGAAATACCCTGGTTGCTTCATTGATTTGGGTTGGACAGTAGCAAAATACTTCCCTTCCCCCAATATGCCCATATACAATGGGAAACACTGCGCTGTGCATCAGCTGAGAATAGATTTCCTCCACCTGCTGGGAGGAAAAAACATGGGAGTGAAGGATCTCATGGGTCTGATGATCCACAATCAAAGCGCCGTTATAGACAATCACCGGGATTCTTCCCCGGATTTCTCTGGTCAAAGGCTCGGCGGTGACAAAAGAGCGGGCTGTGGCATAGGAAAACAGCATTCCCTGTTCCACCAGCCAGCTGATGGTCTGAGCAGTAAACAGAGAAACCTTCTGATGGGAACGCAGCAGCGTCCCGTCCAGATCGGTAAGGTATAAAGTTTTTTCCATCCTATACGACTCCCTTCCCAACGCAGTCGATATATCCAACGATCAACAAAACGATTATTAGATGTTTTCCAAACACCATTATAACAAGGCCAGCGGCACAAAGCGGGGCGTACCAATTTCCACCCAAAGCCGTTACGACAAAGCTAAAGATTTCAAAGCCAGCGAGACAAAGTAATATCCAATGGCACTCCACCAGCCCCGCATCCCCCGAAGGGATAAAAAGAGGGGTGTTCAGGGTACTCCCTGAATCGTCTTTGCGCCCAGCGCAGGGCGAAGTAAAAGATTTCCTGGTTGTTTTGAGAAACAACGATGATGCTCCCTGGGAGCACAGCAGAAGATTTTCTGATCATTATAAAAGCGACGATGCAGCCCCTTCAAACCGTGTTCCATCAACGAAAATAAAGCAGCACCACCCTCTGCGCAACCTCGCCGCACCCACCGTACCCATCGCCAAAGCAGCGACATTTCTCACAGCAGCGGACCATGCTAAGAAGGAACCCCCTGGGGGGTTGGGGGGAAACGGTACGAAGCAGGGCGTAATAATTTCCACCCAAAACCGTTATCACAAAGCTAAAGATTTCAAAGCCAACGGGTACAAAGCAGCACCCAAAGGCACTCCACCAGCCCCGCATCCCCCGAAGGGATAAAAAAGGGGTATTCAGGGCACTCCCTGAATCGTCTTTGCGCCCAGCGCAGGGCGAAGTGAGGAATTTCCCGGTTGTATAAAAAAACAACGGCGACACTCCTCATAAAGGCATAACAAAAACAAAAAACCGCCTTTCCATCCTCACACCGGAAAGGCGGCCTTTCTTCAACGAAATACAGCCGTTCAAAGGGGTATATTCTCACCTATCGCAGATGGAAAACATTCGCCCTTATACTGCCGCTTTGCGAAACTTCATCACACCAGTGCGATCCAGCGCCACCATAATCACCGGAATCAGAACCAGCTGCAACACGATACCGGGGATGGCATTGAGGAACGCGCCAGCCATAAAGGCGGTCCAGGTGAAAGCGCCGCCGCTGGCTCCCATAAGCGCCAGCATCACTACTCCCCAAACCACACGACCGCCGATCATCGCAGCGACCAGCGAAGCATAGATGGCCGCCATATTCTGGCGACGGAACAGCGCATATACCAGCCCGATAATCAGCCCGTAAGCCGCCAGCTCAAAGGCCATGGCAATGGCGGTAGGGAAAAGGCCCGGCATACCAAAGGTTACGCTGCGCAGCAGCGGCACCACAAAGCCCACCGCCGCACCATATTTCCATCCGCAGATCAGCCCGCACAGCAGCACCGGGATGTGCATGGGCAGCAGCATACTGCCAATCTGAGGAATCTGTCCGGTAAGAAAGGGCATCAGCATGCCCAGCGCCACAAACAGCGCTGCCAGAACCAGATGTTTTGTGAAGTTGTTTTTCATTTGTTTTCTCTCCTAATCTTTCTATTTTGCCTGTCTTCTGACCGGCCTTCATCTTCCTGATGAAGTCATAGATCGATTGGCGCCAGAAGCAGCAAGCTTCCGGCATGGAAATTTCGCCGCCTTCCTGACGGTTCATTTATGTCAGTGTGAAGGCTCACACCGTCAAACAAGATATGATTTTCTTTCCTGCTCAGCACCTATCCTGCAATGGGAACGATTCCGGTATCTACTGTGATATCGCTGTTTTGCTGGGTGCGGCAGGTACGGAAATACCGTTCCTCCATGGGAATCCAGTATTTTTCAAAACCTTCAAAATTATCCCCTTCCCGGCGGCGCAGACGGCGCTGCTGTTCACCAGGGGTACAGGTCAAAAACACTTTACAGTCATAGTATCCGGAGAGAGCGGGATGATGGGAATAGCTCCCCTCAATTACCGTAAGCTCTGTGGGCTGCATCCGCTGGGCGGATGAATAGGTACCGGTAGGACAGTGATACCGGCGGTAATCCACCGGCTGCCGGTTCCGCAACGGTTCCAGAACCTCCCGGGCAAACCGTGTAAGATCCATATTCCCCGCAATGGACTGGGGCCAATCCGGCTTTCTCTCGGAGAAAGGCAGATAAAAATCATCCATATGAAACACATTGCAGCGATAAATTCTGCGCAGCAGCTGGGCCAAACTGGTTTTACCGCTTCCGCATCGCCCGTCTATGGCAACGGTAACCGGTTTCCCGCTTTTCATATGCTGCTCCAATCTGGACAGCACTGGAAAATACAGAGCGAATTCCGCCAATAACAGGCGATAATGGGGCCGGTAGGTTCTGCGGAAAACATCGCTGTGATGCACCGCAGGACATCCCATACCGCGATACTGCTGCAACCAAGCCTCCATTCCAGGAACGGGCAGCTGCCACAGCTGTTGTAACCGCCGCTCCATCCCCTCTTTGGAGCCTTGATGCTGCACGGCGGTTGTCACCATCAGCCGGGAAAGCAGCGCCGCCTCTACCGATTCATCGGAAAGCGCTGCAAGGGGAAACCGGCAAAGGCCATTCCCAATCCATTCCAGCTCCGCCGACGCCTGTTCTTCTCTGGCTCTTGGTATCTCCTCCAGAATCCGGGAAAAGCTTTTACCGGTATCGGTAATCATATGCTCCGGACCAAATTCGCTTTGAAACGCCAGCTTTCCAAAATCCTGCGGCTGCATCAGCGGATAACGGCGGTACTGTGCTGCCAGCACCTGTGAAAAATCATCATTCATGGTTGTACACTCCCCAGTCTCCTTTGCTGCTACCAAGCACCCAACGGCTCCCTTACGAAACAACAGAGCGTTTTATGACTCTTTGTCCGAATTTGCCGCAGCACCGGATGCATGGTTGGCCGGACGATTTTGATGCTCCCGCACAGCCCGTACCTGATCCCGGGTAAAGTTCTTGGGGACATCCGGGTTTTTGTCCAGTACAACCTTCAGGACACCGGTCAAAAGATTGCTCTCCTGCACCGTGCCTCGCCCTTCTGGGGTGGAGACCAGAGCGCCCACCTTGGGGGTCATCCGCAGCAAGCTTTCATAGGCATCCTGTTCGTATTTCAGGCAGCACATCAATCTGCCGCAGATTCCCGAAATTTTGGTGGGATTGAGGGAAAGATTCTGTTCCTTCGCCATCTTGATGGATACCGGCTGGAACTCTCCCAAAAAGGAGGAACAGCAGAAAGGTCTGCCGCAGATTCCAATTCCACCCAGCATCTTCGCCTCGTCCCGCACGCCAATCTGTCTTAGTTCAATCCGGGTACGGAACACCGACGCCAGATCCTTTACCAGTTCCCGAAAGTCCACCCTTCCGTCGGCGGTAAAATAAAACAAAATTTTATTGTTATCAAAGGTGTATTCCACATCCACAAGCTTCATATCCAGCTTGTGTTCCTCGATCTTTTTGGCGCAAACGGTGAAGGCGTGTTTTTCCTTCTGATGGTTTTGTTCCACCTGTTTCAGATCTTCCTCTGTGGCCGGCCGCATGACCTTTTTTAACGGTTTGACCAGTTCGCTGTCTGTAATGCGCCGATTGGCCATAGCCACCTCGCCGCATTCTACCCCCCGGACCGTCTCCACAATGACCTTTTGTCCCAGTGTAAACGGAATCTGATCCGGATCGAAATAATAAATTTTACCAACCTCTTTGAAGCGGACGCCGATAACCTCCGCAAGATTTTCCTGATTTTGCTGGTTCTCTATATTTGACACTATATCCCTCTTTCTATCGATACCGCCAACCCTGCGCCCAAATCCCTTTAAAAATCAGGCGACACCAGACGTTGGGGCCGTATGCGCTTTTACATCATCTGCCGCAGCTGTGCGCAGAAGGAGGCCAATATCAAATTGAAATTGACATTCTGCTTGAACTGCAACAAAGCCGTATCTATTATAGCAAGAATCTTCATCGACTGCAACGCAGAAAGACGGGTGGAAACCGTCTTTACCGTCTGTCCCAGTGCCGTGGAGGAAACGGCGGCATCGCCTGCCGGAAGATTTCTCTCATATTTCTGTACCACCACCTCTTTGACCAGATGGCGCAGACAGGGCAGAAGCTGAGCAAAGAGGTCCTTCTGCTTCTCATACCGGCCAAGCGCCGACAACAGCGCAAACTCATTGCCTCCGCAGATGGTTTCCAAAAGCTCCCTGGCGTTGTCCCAGGATTTTCCGCCTTCCTCTGACTCCAGAATTTGCAGGGCCCGTCCAATATTTCCCCCCGATTCCCAGGCAGCGGAAAGATAGGCCGAATCCTCGAGTCCTGGTTTCCGTTTCCGAAGATACTCCGCACAAACCGATTCCTCCACCGGCTGTAAAGTAAAAGCCGTACAGCGGGAAAGGATTGTTTCCAGCAGCGCCGATCGGTTTTCGCAGATTAGGATAAACATGGCATGCTGGGGCGGCTCCTCCAAGATTTTCAGCAGCGCGTTCTGCGCCTGCAAGGTCATATTCTGTGCGTTTAGTAGGATATATATTTTTTTGCAGCCCTCGTTGGGCGCGACAAACACCTGTTGACGCAGCTGCCGTATGGCGTCGATGTGAAAGGAGGCGGGCCGCACCGCTTCTTCCCCCACCGTGATGACGTCCGGATGGATTCCTTTGAGCACCTTATAACAGGCAGAGCATTTCCCGCAGGGTCTGGGTCCCTCCCCCTGACAGAGTACCGCCTGAGCGATCAGTTTGGCCAGCGTTCTCTTTCCGGTTCCTGCTTCCCCCTGTAAAAGGAGTGCATGTGATAAACGCTGGCTGTTTATCATCACAGCCAGCGTCTCCTTTAACGTATGATTGGCTACCAGGGACTCAAACAAAAATCAATCAGCTCCTGTTCAGCAGCAATACACTCTCTTACAGCTTCTCAAACCGCTCTACATCCATCACAAAAATGGTCGCGCCGCCCACAGTAACCTCGATGGGATAGGAAGAATACATTCCCACGCCATAGGAAGCGGAGGACGGTACCAACTGAGTACGTTTTTTGCTGTGCTCTCCAATGATTTTGATAACTTCATCCACTTTCTCATCGGCCACGCCGATCAGGAACGTGGTGTTGCCCGACATCAGGAAACCGCCGGTGGTCGCCAGCTTGGTCACGGAGAACCTGGACTTCGTCAGGCTGGAGGAAACCTTGGAGCTGTCCTCATTGGATACAATGGCAAGTATAAGTTTCATAGTGATACCCTCCTGTTCTAATGTCAATCCGACCCCAGAATATATTCTGTTGTCAGATAATTTATATGTTTGTATATTTATTTTACCACATATAGTGTATCAATTCCATATTTTTTCATTAAAATTAACATATTTTTTTCAAGTTTTTCCCCTGGTACCGCCAATGGGATTCCCGGAGGGCACGGGCTTTTGACGCAGGCGCAGATTCTTCCTTCCAACTGCGACACCTCCAATTCCTCCCGCTCTCCCAACAAAGCCTGCCGCAAGGTTAGCGCGCTGCACACCGGCTGCTCCACCTTGGGGATATCCACAAAGGCCGGTTCCCGGTCCGGCAGAGACCGCAGCATACGCCACAGCCGGTCCATGTCCTTCTCCCGGTTGAAAACCGAAAGCAGCAGTACACAGCCGGTATCGCTGAGATATTCCGGTTCCATCCCATGAGCCCGCAGCAGCTTTCCAAAGCGCTCTCGATCAAATCCGGCCTGAGCGATACCCAGTGTCAACCGGGTGGGATCGCAGCGCTGGGGTGGGATGAAAAAGCCCTTGGAAGCCGCCAGCTGCCGCAACTCTTTTACCATATCTCCCGTTTTTTTCAGATCTTCCCGCAAATCTCCCTGGATATAATCCAGCACTCGGTCCACCGAAAGCATAATCAGATAGCTGGGGCTGGTGGTGCCAAACATTGACATTGCCTGCTTGGCGTTTTGGGCCATCCTCTCATCCGCCAGATGCAGCAGCGCTCCCCCGGTGATCACCGGCAGCGTTTTATGCAGGGAATCACAGCAGGCGGTGGCACCCAGCGCCATGGGATGCAGATTTTCCTCCAAAAAGGCAAAATGCGCTCCATGGGCATTGTCCACCAGCAGCGGAACCGAAAATCTTCTGCAAATCTCCCCGATGGTTTTGAGATCCGACATGACCCCAAAATAATCCGGTGAGGTGAGATATACTGCCCGGATTTCAGGGTTTTGGGCCAGAGCCTGTTCCACATCCCGGGGAAGGATCACCGAACCGACACCCCCCGGATTCTGTTGCGGGAAGATCCACTGGGGGCGCAGATCCAACAGCCCCATGGCGTTGACCGCCGACACATGAATATTGCGTCCGGCCAAAATGGTGGAGCCGGCAGGGGCTGCCAACGCCAGCATCGTCTGAATACACAGGGTGGAACCTCCCGCGGAAATCAGGGTGCGGCGGCTTCCGTAAAGCCGTTCATATTCCCGCTCCGTTTCCCGGATACATTCGCTGGCGTCATATAGACTATCGGTGCCCAAAATTTCTGTGACATCATAGGGCAGTACCGGGCCCAACAAATCCAAAGGTGCTCCTTTATGTCCCGGCATATGAAACCGGGCCATATCTTTTTGCAGATAGGCTTCCAAAGCCTTTTGAATCGGTGTTTTCATGGTATTTCTATTTCCTTCCCCTCGTCCGATACATTATTTGGACTGAAATTCTGCTGCGTGATCAGCTCCAGATTGCGCTGCATCACCGCCAGGCTTCGATAATTGAACGCTTTGCGCTTTCGCACCGCTGCAAGGTTTTCCTTTGTAATCACTGGCGTTCCCTGCTGATAAAACACACCCATATCGCTGGGAAGCGCCTTCCGGTTCATGGGGCAGACATCGTTACAGCAGTCACAGCCCCACGCCAATCCGCCTTCGGCGATCTGCCGTGCTTCCCAGTCGGACAGCTCCCCTTTTTTCTGGGTGATGGCGCTGCGGCAGCGCGCCGGATCCATCCCATCCTCCCTCAGCGCGCCGCCGGGACATCGTTGCAGGCATTGACCGCAGCCGATACACGGGCCCATAGGCTTACCATCGGTGGGGATTTCCAGTGTGGTCACCAGCTCTCCGATAAAAACATAGGAGCCGAACAGCGGGTGAATCAACATTCCATTTTTTCCTTGATACCCCAGCCCGGCAAGATAAGCGCCCTCCACCTCCCGGATGGGGGAACTATCCACAAACGGGACAAACGAATGCCCTGCAAATCGTTCCGCCAAAGCCTTGGCACAGTCTCCAAGCAGATTTCCGGCCAACAGATGATAATCGTCCGGTATGGCATATCGGGAGATGTTTCGGTGGGGATACTCCCCGGTATAATAGGGGAACAGTGCGAAAATCACCGTTTGGGCGCCCGATGGCAGCCGGTTTTGGGAGCGCACCGGGAGCAGTGGAAGTACTGCTTCATAGGGGCAGAAGCCGCTCTGGGAGATGCCGCGGGAGCGGAGGATCCGGCGGATGATGGTGGCGGTAGATGCCATGGGGTTAAAGCCTCCTAATAATTTTTTTGGTTTTCTTTTTTTGGGGGAGTGGTTGTTTTTTCATACAATCGGGAAAGCTTTCACTGCTTTTTTATGGAGAGTGTAGCCGTTGTTTTTCATACAACCGGGAAATCTCTCGCTTCGCCCTGCGCTGGGCGCAAAGACGATTCAGGGAGTGCCCTGAATACCCCTCTTTTTTATCCCTTCGGGGGATGCGGGGCTGGTGAGATGCCTTGGGGTACTGCTTTGTCCCGCTGGCTTTGAAATCTTTAGCTTTGTCGTAACGGTTTTGGGTGAAAATTATTACGCTCTGCTTTGTGCCGTTCCCCCCCCAACCCCCCAGGGGGTTCCTTCTTAGAGTTGCCTGCTGCCGTGGGAAGTGTCGCTGCTGTGGCGGTAGGTTCGGTGGGTGCTGCGGGGTTGCGCAGAGGGACGGTACTGCTTTGTTTCGTCTGTACATCTGCAATGATTATACCACAGCCTGAAAGACTATGGTAGAATCGTCCGACGGCAGGTGGTAAATTTATCCATTGCAAAAGTATTTCTCCCTTGACATATATAGATTATCTATATATAATAAAGCCAATAGATAGATAATCTATATAAGGAGGGTTGGCATTGGCTATTGACAAAAGTTTGCAGACCGGTAGCACCGCTATGCTGCTGCTACAATTGTTGGAGGAGGAGGATATGTATGGGTATCAGATGATCGAAACCCTGACCGCCCGCTCCAACAACGTCTTTTCTCTCAAAGCGGGAACCTTGTATCCCTTGCTGCACCAGATGGAAAAATCCGGGCTGGTCACATCCTATGAAAAGAGCGCAGGCCTCTCCCGAGTGAGAAAATACTATTCCATCACCCCCAAGGGGACAAAGCAGCTGCAACAAAAGCGCCAGGAGTGGGAAACCTTCTCCGGTGCGGTCAATCTGGTGTTGGGGAGGGGACGTTATGCCACATGGTGATCCAATGAACGAGTATCTCCGCTGTATCTCCCAGCAGATCCGCTGGAAGAAAGCGCATCCCACCGTCCTTTGGGAGCTGAAAAGCCATCTGCAAGACCAGCAGCAGGCTTATATACAAGAGGGAATGGACCCGGACGCTGCCATGGAACAGGCCATCCGGGAGATGGGAGACCCGGTAATGGTGGGAACACAGCTGGACCGGGTATACCGTCCCCGCGTTCCATGGGGGACAATGGTAACCGCGCTGCTGCTGACGGCAGCCGGATTCTATCTTCGCTTCTCGCTGGAACAATCTTTTTCCCCGGGAAATATACTGGGCGTTCTTTTTCTCTGCTGCGCTGCCTTTCTCGGCGCGGTGAAACTGGATGTTACGGTGCTGTTAAAAACCCAGTGGGTTTATGGTGTGTATCTTGCCGGGGCAGTGGTTCTTCGCTTTTTTCCCCTTCCCTGGAATCTTTCTTTGCGGCTCACCCCCTATTTCCTGCTGCTAATGGCGCCTTTGAGCTGTGTTAGTCTGATTCACCACCTTCGCGACAGACAAATCGCCGGTCTATGGCTCTGCTTTGGGTTAACCGTGATTCCCCTCATTGTGCTGTACTCCACCCTTTCCCTGCTGCTGCTTCTGGAAATTTTGCTGCTGATGCTGTACGCCATCTTTCGCGGCGGATTTCCTCTCCGAAGCATCCGGACCCAATTACAGCAGGCAGCCGGTCTTTGCACTGTGGTACTGCTGCCAATCCTGCTGCTGTTTCTCCGGTTTCGGGAGGACGAACGGTTTGACGCCATCCTCCATCCCCAACGTTACCCCAACAGCCTGGGATATCTGTATCTTCATCTCCGAAAATTTCTCTCGATGGCAAAACCCCTTGGGCCGATGGAGGAGGTGGAACAGCTGGAGCGGTATCTGCCCTTTTCCGGCGCCGACCGGCTCTTCACCTGGAGTGTCTGCCATTTTGGTTGGATTCCCGCTCTGATCTTGCCTCTGTGTATGGTGGTGCTGCTGACAAAGGCGGTCCTTCTCTGCCGCAAGCAGTCGGGATTTTTGACAAAGCTCTGTTGCGTATCCATCCTGCTCACCTGGGGGATGCAGCTGCTCCTCTCCATGACAGCCAATCTGGGGATTGTGCTGATAAGCTCCATTCCCTTCCCATTTTTGGGCAGCAAACTCTCCGCTGCTGTCAATATGATGCTGCTGGGGCTGCTGGTTTCCTGTTTTATGCGCCAAGGGCTGCGGGAAAAAAACGCTGCGCCCCATACCGCCAAAACCCGTCTTGTCATCCGCAAAACGCAAAACGGAGTGGATTTTCAGATACGGTGGCGCTAAACCAAAAGATACGGGCGAAGCCGGCTTCTGTTCGGCTTCGCCCGTATCTTTTCCTGTTTTGGTGTTATTTGGCGTAGAAATATTCCACCTTTTGAATCAGGCGGTCCGCCATCAGCTTTTCCAAATCCAACCGCAGCGGCACACCGGGGGTGGAGGGAAGATGGAATACGCCCTTTTCGATGGTGGGAGCCACCGAAAAATATGGGTTTAGGATGCGCCTGCGCGCCAGCAGCCATTCCACCATACTATCCTCATGGGCGGTGGCAATACAGGCGGCGCTGATCTGAGAATAACCGCCGCTGGAGATACGAAGACCGTTTTCCCTGGCCAGATCCCGCACGTGCATCCAGTCTCCGATGGACATCACCTTGGAGGGAATGGGCTGAAAATGCTTTACGCCCGCTTCCACCAGCGGGTCAAAGGACAATCCGGAGCTGAAACATTCCCCGGTGGAGATAGCCATAGGCGCCCGGGCTGCCAGCTGCCGAAAGCCTTCATAATCATAGGTATTCACCGGTTCCTCAAACCAATCGATTCCGTAGGGCTGTACCATCTCCGCGAACTTCAGCGCTTCCTGCCAGCTCCATGCCTGGTTGGCGTCGATGGCAATCTTCATCTGATCCCCCACCGTCTGGCGCACCAGCTTCACCCGCTGTACATCCCGCTGCATATTCCGCCCGAAATCGGTTCCCACCTTCATCTTCAGATAGGAAAACCCTTCGTCGCGATACCGGGATACCTCATCCACAATCTGTTGGTCGGTGGAAAAACAGCTGACGCCGCTGGCATATACCGTCACCTGATCCCGCTGGGCTCCCAGATACCGGTGCAGCGGCATCCCAGCCTTGCGGGACATCAGGTCATACACCGCCATATCAAAATGGCCCACCTCGGAGGCTTCCCGGGAGTTGAAGTTGAGGTTGCGCACCGACCAGTACAGCCGGTGATACCATTCCCGATAGGTTTTCCGCTCCCCGGTCAGCACCTGAGGAAGAATCAGCTTTTCCATATTGCCGCCGCAGGGGACCATTCCCCAAGCGCCGTCGCTGTCGTAGAGCTTGAGCCATTTTCCCAGCGGCGCGTCGTTGTGTGGCTTGCCCGTAGTGCCATCCTGGAAATATACCGCATTGCGGGGATTGGAGAAGGTATACAGCTCTGCTTTGTCAAACTGTATCGGGACGTCGTCAAAATATCCGGCATAAAACAGCATGGAATTTCCTCCTTTATCGTCGGTTTGGCAGATTGAAATCTCTTTTTCCTGTCTAATCCTCCACGTATCCGAAAATTTTACAGGGAATGGCAGCTTTTAACCCTGCAAACGCACCTTCACCACAATCTTCACCACCTGGGACGGTGTGCCCGGCATCTGGATCAGCGGCATATGGGCGTCATGGGGATACAAAATCATATACTCCCCCTGGGATACCCGGCAAAGGCTCCCCTCTCCGGCATAAAAAGCGATGTCCTTCTCCGGGGAGTAGGGGACCGTTTCGGTGAGGGACGAAAGCGGCGCAATGCCGATCCCCTCCGCGCCGGTTTTGAGATACTGAATGTCGATATACTGCCGGTGGGCTTCCCATTTTCCCTGCTCTACCGGCACCAGCGCGGGATTTTGCACCATGGCGTATACCCCGTCGCAGATCTCATACCGTCCCACTGGCAGATCATCCGCCTGATGCTCTCTGAGAAACGCAAACGCTTTCCCAAACAGCGGATGTACCGCTTCATACATTCCGGCATGATCCAAGTGATCCAAAATCATCCTTCTCTCTCCTTCCGTTTTCACCAAATGGACAGCCCATAAATACGGTTTTATTGTACCGGTAAAAGGCGGGAACGTCAATGCTGTTCCCATAACAAAAGAAACCCGCCGTACCCGGGGAAACCGGATACGGCGGGCAAAAAATTAAGATTGTTCCGATATAAACTGTTCCATCTGCGCAATCATCTGTGGCACTGCGTCCGGATGGAAGCAGTGGTCGCCTTCCCGCACGTCGTGTAGCGGGAACTGTTCCCGATCAAACAGCTGGTATGCACGGCGCATAATTTCCAACTGTTCCACAACGTTTATCAACCCTCTCTCACCGTTGAGATGGTCGTCGCGGCAGGACTGAATCAGTACCGGTCTGGGAGCGATCAGCGAGGCGATATCCCCCATATCCAGGTGCTCATACAATCCCGGCACATAGTTGCAGCTGCAATTTCCGTGAAGCTTGAGCAGCGAATCCCGATATCCGTAGAGATATCCGCTGATCACGCACAGCTTCACCCGCTCGTCCAGCGCAGAGAGCCAAAGGGTTTGCATCCCGCCGCCGGAAAATCCCAGGCACCCCAGATAACGGGTATCCCACTGACCCCGATCATAGATATAATCGATGAGCCGCATCAGATCCCAGGTACACATCCCGATGACGGTCTCGCCCATGGCTTCCGCCATATGGGCCAGATTGTAGCAGGTGCTGTTGAGGAAGCTGCTCTCCGAGTCGTTGCGCAGCCCTTCGTCCCGGCGCTCGCCGAATCCGCGGCAATCGGGACAAAACGCGGTATATCCCGCCTTGGCAAGCATCATGCCGTAGTCATAGTTGTATCGACGGATGGCGTCCGCCACAGCGGGGATATCCCATCTGCCGGCAACCGAATATTTTCCGGCGCCTTGATGTCCCGGAGGAGCCAGGAAGCAGCGGTTTTTGGCGCCGCTCCCTGTGGGAATCAGAATGTAAACCGGCATATAGCACTCGGGTTCCACCTGAAGGATTACCTTCTCCCGGACGATACCGTCCTCCAGCTCGACACGTTCCACCACCTGTGGGTCCAGCGGACAGCTTTCCATCTTGTCAAGGCCCAACAGCCCTGTCAAAAGCGTCCTGGTTTCCTTCTGCCACTTTAGGAACTGCTCGCGGGTGGTTCCCTTAAAGTAGTCCTGGCGGCCGTACTTTTCATACTTTCTCAGCAGGTTGGGAAGGCTTCCGTAAAACCGGTCGATAGGGATAGTCCGGCTCATTGTGCCAGAGCGCTCTGATAACGCTGATACTGAGTGCTCTTGATCTCGATGAGCTGCTCGATGTTCAGAGCCTTCAGACTCTCAATGTAAGCGTCAAACTCGGTCTCGATATCCTTGGTACCGGTGATGAACTCCACAGCGCTGGTGGCAACCACGTTGTCGATGTCCGCCTGATACTGGGCAATGGTGTCGGATTCTTCAGAGCTGGAGTAGATGAAGGGCCAGGGATCTCTCATATACTGCTCAAAGGTCTTGTCTACCTCGGCGTGCCAATCGGCAACCAGAACGTCGGTAGCATAGACAGACTGATAAGCGGGATAAACCATAGCGGGGTTGATACCGAAAGCCTGGAGCCATTCGGAATCCTTGCCCTGCTCGGTGAACTGCTTCTCGCCGTCTACCACTTCGTAGGACTCGCCTTCAATACCCCAAACATACAGTTCCTGGTTGTCGGGATTGATGGTGTAATCCAGGAATTTGCAGGCCAGGATAATGTTGTCGGACTTCTTATTTACGCCGAAAACGTTACCCATGGAAATTCTCGCCACATAGAAGCCGTCATGAGGCCCGCTCAGAGGAGCGATACCGCAAACGCCGGTCTCCTTGGTGCCGTCATAGTAAGGCAGCGCAGGGCTGTAGGTCATGGACATCTGATAGCCGTAGGCGAAGGTAACGCCGGTCAGATCGTTGGCAAAACGCTCGATGATCTGGTCTCTGGTCAGGGTGGTGTACTCCACCTCCAGCAGCTTCTCCTCATACAGGCCGTTGAGGAATTCCAGGTAAGCTTTGTAGTTCTCAGAATCATAAGCGCCGTACTCTACAACGCCGTCATCGTTGACAAAGTAACCGGAAACCAGATCCAGGCCGAAAGCAGGGCCAAACATATAGGGCAGGAACGCAGAGGTGATGCTCATGGGGATCTCATCGGTGGTATCGCCGTTGCCGTTCATATCGTGATCCCGGAAATACCGCAGCACTTCCACCATCTCGTCCAGGGTGGTGGGAACTTCCAGACCCGCGTCGTTGAGCCACTTCATGTTGACCATCAGGCAGGGCTGATAGTTGTAAGGAACGTTGGTGCCGCAGACATAGTAGATGTGTCCATCCTCAGCGGTCAAGGAAGCTTTTTCCTTGGGGTTGGCTTCCAGCCAGGCCTTGAAGTTGGGCATATAATCCAGGTACTCATCCAGGGGCACAAACAGGCCGGATTTGATGTAGGTCTGGTTGGGATCCTGGTCAGGAAGTCTGATGATATCACACAGATCCTCACCGGAAGCCAGCATGGGGCTGATGGCGTCGGCATAGTTGGCCTGATCCAGCAGGGTGAACTCTACATTGATGCCTGCGTCCTCAATAACCTTGTTGACGATAGGTGCTTTGGTGATATCCACGTTGGAATAAGCGGATGTAGCGCCCAACAGGGTGACAGTGGCGTTCTCGGTGTCGGTGATGGGACCGGTTCCGGTATAGTTAAAATTCTTCTCCGCTTCATCGGAGCTCTGACTCTGGCTGCATCCAACCAGAGCGGTGGTCAGCATAGCTGCCGCCAGCACCGCTGAAATCATTCTTTTTTTGTTCATGGATGTACCTCCTTTGTAATAGATACCCTCAACATTTATCAAACTGTATAAAGCCTCTCGCTTTGATACAGCGGATAACAAATTATCCTTTGACCGCGCCCAACATGGTACCGGTCACCAGGTGTTTCTGCACAAACGGGCAGATGCACAGAATCGGGATTGCCGCCAGCACAACGCAGACGTAACGGATCTGCAGTGTAGACTGGGCCGCCGCCGTCAGCGCCGAGTCGCTCATACCGCCCTGCAGGATCTCGGTAGACGCCTGAAGCAGGATTCTTCTCAGGAACATCTGCAGGGGCTGTTTGGATTTGTCGCTGATATAGAGCAGGCCATTAAAGAAGTCGTTGTATCTTGCCACTGCATAGTACAGGGTCAGAACCGCCAGGGTAGGTTTGATCAGGGGCACCGCAATCTTGGTGAGGATTATGAAATCGTTGGCGCCCTCCAGCGAAGCGTTCTCAAACAGCTCCTCGGACAGGCTCTCAAACGCAGAGCGGCAGATCATCACGTTGTAGGCGCTCACCAGCACCGGCAGAATCATGGCCAGGCGGGAGTTGTAAAGTCCCAGGCCGGTTACCACCATGTAGGTGGGAATCAAGCCGCCGGAAAAATACATGGTGAAAGCCAGCATAAAGTTTAACTTTCTGCGCAGGAAGAAGGAATGTCTGGAAAGGGGGTAAGCCGCCAGACAGGTCATCACGATGTTGAAAAACGTACCGACAATGACATAGAAGACGGTGTTGGCATATGCGGTCCAGAGGTCCTGATAACCCATAACCACCCCAAAGATGGTGGTATCAAACCCTACCGGGAGCAGCACAACCTCGCCCCGCTGTACCGCGGTGGGGTCACTGATGGAAACACTGAGCACATACAAAAACGGATAGACACAAACAATAACGGCTGCCAGGATAAAGATCCAAACAATAATATCAAAGACTTTATCGCCAAAAGTTTCTTTGCGGAATTCGCTAAACATATTTCTCTCCTCCCTTACCAGATGGCTGCAGCGGTAATCTTTCTGCTGACGGTGTTGGCGATGCTCACAATCGCAAAGCCGACCACCGAGTTAAACAGGCCTACTGCGGTGGAGTAGCTGTAGTTTTTGTTGATGATACCTTGACGGTACACATAAGTCTGGATCACGTCCGCGGTCTCATATACGCCCTCGTTGTACAGCAGGAATACCTTTTCAAAGCCAACGTTGAGGATATTGCCCAGCGTCATAATCAAAAGCAGAACGATGGTGGGCAGGATGGAGGGGAGTACCAGGTTCCAGATGATCCGGCGTTTGTTGGCGCCGTCCACCCGCATGGCCTCATACAGGCCGGGGGAGATGCCCATGATGGCGGAGACAAAGATGATGGAGTTGAATCCGAAAGACTGCCAGGAACCGGAAATTACATAGATCGCACGGAAATATTGGGGTTGTCCCATGTAGTTGATGGCTTCCACGCCCATATCCTGAAGCAGCTTGTTGAGGATACCGGAGGTGGGAGACAGGAAGTTGATAATCATACCGCAGATAACCACGGTGGAGACAAAGTAAGGCATATAGGTGAACACCTGTGCGCCTTTTTGAATCAGCTTGTTTTTGATCTGGGTGATGCAGATGGCGAAGATGATCGGGATGGGAAATCCGAAAATCAGGGAGTAGAAGGACAGCAGGAAGGTGTTACGGATGAGCTTCCAAGCGAAGGGAGAGCTGAAAAATTGCCGAAACCATTTGAGTCCCACAAACTCACCGGTGAACATACCGATGAAGCCATTGCCCGGACGGAAGTTGGTAAACGCCATATAAAGGCCCGTCATGGGGAGATAGCAAAATATCAGATAATACAAAACAACCGGTATAATCATCACCAGAAGGTATTTATCCCGATTGAAGATTTTTCTTCTGATCCGTTGTTTTTCCGCTTTTTCCAGTTGTAACTGAGCGCCTACTGCCTTTACTTTCATGTTTCGGCTTCCCTTCCTTTTCAAAAAATAAAGCGCATACGTTTCCGTGCATTTCACACAATTCCGTATGCGCTCATTATATTTTTTTGTTCATTTGTTGTACAGATTCATTTTTTTCCGGGGTTCATTTTTGATTTCCCGTACCAAAACAGGAATCTATTGCTTAGCTTCCTCCCGATAAAAGCTGGGATTTACCCCTGTTATCTGCTGAAAATTTCGCCGGAAGGTGAGCAGGCTGGTGTATCCCACCGCTTGGGCAATCTGCTCAATGGACTGGTCGGTGGTGCGCAGCAGATCGATGGCGCGGGCAATCCTTTTGTCATGGATGTATTGCAGATAGGTCATGCCAAACATCTTTTTGCACACAACCGAAATATATTTATTGCTCACCTGGAACCGGTCCGCAATCATCTTCAGGGAAATCTCACTGTTGAAACAATTTTGCCGGATAAATTCCGAAATCTGTTCGTCCGGCAGCGGGGGCTCCTCCTGATTTTCCCCGTCCTCCATCCTTCTCACCACCGCCTCCAGCGCCGCAATATAGTAGGATATTGCTTCCTGAAGGGTGGCGTTATCCTGGATATGGGCCAGAGAGATATGAAAACTGTTGAGTTCGTTGACCTCCCGCAAACTCTTGATCACCGTGATGTGGATCTCATCAATCAGGGTACGCACCGAGATGTGAACCCGTTCTCCCATTTCCCGGTTTTTCAGATAAATCTCCTGCAAAAAGGTCCGGATCTCCTCGTTTTTGTGCTCCCGGATCATCTTGGCCAGACGCATCACGCTATTTTTGGGGAAATAATATTGCGCTTCGGTGGTGGAAGGCTGGATCTTTTCCTCGTAATAGTAGATTTTTCCCCGCCCATACAGCAGCATATGTCTCAGCGCGCTTCGGGCGTGTTCATAGGCTTCCCCCAACTGGGAGAAATCGTCCTTGACATCATCCACCCCAAGGGTAACCACATAGCCGATAGGCTCCAAATTTTCCTTTAGGAACCGGTAAATCTCGCCGAATACCGCCTCCGCCTGGTCATGGCTTTCGCTGTTGGCGATCAGATAAAAGTTGTTCTCATCCTTGCGGTAGTATACCACCTTCATCTGCTGGGTGGAAAAGCTTCGGGTCACCTCAGAGAACGCTTTGGAGACAGGGTCCTCCCCGCCAGGGTCCTGCTGGTCTTGACGGAACACATTCACCGCCGCAATGCTGAAAAAGGGCTTTTTCATGTCCAGGTATTCCTCCTGGCTGAGCACCTGCAGCATCCCCCGCTCCATGCTCTCGTTAAACATCCCGTGCAGCATTCCGTTTTGCGCGTAGGGACGGATGTTGATCATCCGCTCCCGGTAACCGTTGCGCTCCACAATCAAATCCTTGATGCCCTCAATCACGCGGTTCATCTCGTCCCGCTCTTTGCCCTGTTCTCCCTGGCCGTTCTCCTCAGGGATCACCAGATTCTGGATGTTCTGAAAAGGCTCATAGTGTTTTTTCGCCTGTTTCCAGGAAAAATAGAGAAATACCGCGAACGGAACCACACATAACAACAAAACGCTGGGACTGATCCCCTGAAGGATCACCCCTATGCCCATATCCGGCGCAATCTCACAGCGCAGCCGCTGGGAGAGCTGGGAATCGGCGGAAAACACCCTCCCGTTTTGGGATATGTTGGAGAATACCTCCTGCCCGTCCAGCAACAGGCGTACCGGAGCGCCTTCTGTCACCTCCGCAAGATCCTTTTTGAGCAGATCCAGATTCAGCGAAACGCAGATAATCCCTTTGGGAGATCCGGAACCGTAAGTATAAGACCCGCAGTACACCAGCGTGTCTCTCAACAATGTAAAGCGTCTGCTGTTGGAGATATCCGCCACAGCCTCGATGTTGTCAAAGGAAATTTCCGGGATCTGGGCATGATAGACAAACGGATCGTCGAAGGTAATAATTCCATGGCCGGTATATCCCTTTTCATAGCCATTGATAAAAATCACAATCTCCTCGATTCCGTTCTGCTCCGCTTCTATCTGGAACATCTTCAGCTCGGTCATGATGTTTTCCAGCGTATAGGCGTCCTCGATCTGCTGGTTTTCCAAAATGTTAAAATAAAGGGAACGAATGGTGGTGGAGGTATTGATGCGGTTGACCGCCGTTTTGATGGCAGAGATCCGGGTATCCAACAACAAAGCGGCCTGCTCTGCCGCCAGTTGCGCCCTGCGTTCCAGCTGCTGCTTCTCTCCGGTATAGTCCTTCACAATCAAAATGAGGAGCATCATCACAAAAATAACGCTGATCAAAATGACATAAGAATGAAATAGCTTACGAAAAATCGCACTATTTTGCTTTTTCATGATGCTCCTCTCTTTTTTGTATTGCAAATTTTTATCAAAGAAAACGACCATTGCCTGTTTCCAGCTTTCACCAGCTGTAATTTTTTCATCTGATACTACTACCTGTCTTTATTTCCATTATATAAAAGCCGAAATGAGCCGTCAATAGTCCTTTGCGTTTCAGCATTTTCCTGCAATGACCCGTATATTGCCCGGCAACTTCAGCACAAGCTTCCCCTCGTGCTCCGTCCAAACGCTATACCACAGGGAGGGGAGCTGCCGCATATCACGACAGCTCCCCTCCAACCATACGATATTGTATCTTTAAAATTACAACATACTTGCCATATTTTTTCCGGAGGTCTTGGACAAATACAGCGCCTTATCCGCCCGCAGAAAGGCGCTGTCCAACGACTCTTTCTCCCTGATTTTGGTAAATCCAATGGAAATGCCGTCCAAAGTCCCGTGGTCTTTCATCTGCCTTCTCACCTGTTCCAACAACCGGTTGGCCAGCGCAATCGCTGCGCGACTGGTACACAATCCTGTACAAAGCAGCACAAACTCATCCCCGCCCATCCGGCATACCAGATCCTCTCCCCGCACGGCGGAGGAGAGGATATTGGCCAGATTGAGGAGCGCCTCGTTGCCGGAAAGATGGCCATAACGATCGTTGATGCCTTTAAAATTGTCGATATCAATGACATACAACCAGGAATTGTGCTTTTCCATATTTTCATAGCGCGCCTGAAAGGAACGGTAGTTGATCAAATTGGTAAGGCTGTCGGTTTCGGCCAGCTGCGTCAGCGACTCAATCTGCTGCTGCGCCTGCTCCACCTGCTGGAGCAGCGTTCTGGGATAGCTCTCTCCCTCCAGCTGATCGGAACTGGGCACCGACAAATGAATATGAACCACCTTCCAATCCCCATCCATCCACTGAAAGACAACGGAAAAGCGGCAGTCCATATCGATACAGGTAGGTTGATCCACGTTTCTCCAAAACACATGGCATCTGCCATAGATCAGACGTACCTCCTGGGTGAGGGCCATCTCGTCACAGTAAAAATCCTCCAGCTGAAAATGAATATCGCCTCTTTGTCTCAGCTCCACATGGATGGCCTCTCTGAACTGCTCCAGGCTCGTGTGAAACTCGTGTTTGCCCGTACCGATCACTACGCTGTTTTCCTGAAACAGATGAAGCATCTCCAGTATCTTATCCCGTTCTCCTACAAAATATTTCGTCCAAAGACGCTTGGTTAGATCCACTAATTCGCTCATAAGTACCCCTTATTTCAAATCTCACGTTATATTGGAAACTAGGGTTTGCAATATAGCAGTGTCTTTGCTCAAGCTCATAATTCAAACGAGCATCCATCTTCTGACCTAATATCATTATCCTGTTTCTGTATTCTAAAGTCAAGAACAATGGCAAAAATTTCCTTATACAGGATTCATCTGCCCAAATACCGCTTATCACATTTTACAATGGAAAAACAAAGGGCGGGAAGCCTGCCATAAGACATTCTCCCGCCCTTATTGACTTGCCGCACCAAACCGTGCGGCCATCCATGTTTATTTTCTGCTTGCCGCTTTCAGACGCTGAGAGTTGTCCAGGATCCGTTTTCTCAGACGGATGCTCTTGGGCGTAACCTCCACCAGCTCATCGTCGGCGATAAACTCCAGGGATTCCTCCAAGCTCATTCTCTTGTAAGGAACCAAGCGCAGCGCTTCGTCGCTTCCGGAAGCCCGCATATTGGTGATGTGTTTGCGTTTGCAGACATTGACCGCCATATCGTCCCCCTTGGGGTTAGATCCCACGATCATCCCCTCGTACACCTGTACGCCGGCAGGGATGAACAGGATGCCTCTCTCCTGGGCGTTGTACAGGCCATAGGTCACCGACTCACCGGACTCAAAGGCAATCAGAGAACCCTGGGAACGTTTGGCAATCTCCCCCTTGTATGGTTCATATCCCTCAAAAAGGGTGTTCATGATTCCCTCTCCCCGGGTATCGGTCAAAAATTCATTGCGGTACCCAAACAGACCTCTGGAGGGAATGATAAACTCCAGCTGGGTACGGGTGCCCTGCGGTTCCATCTTCTGCAGCTCCGCTTTACGGGTACCCATCTTCTCCATCACCGAGCCGACACAGTCCGCCGGAACATCCACCAGCAGCCGTTCCATCGGCTCACAGCGCACCCCGTCGATCTCTTTGTACAGTACGCGGGGGGTGCTGACCTGGAACTCATAGCCTTCCCGGCGCATGGTTTCGATGAGGATGGAAAGATGCATCTCTCCCCGTCCGGCTACCGTAAAGCTGTCGGTGGAATCGGTCTCGGAAACCCGCAGCGATACATCTTTGAGCAGCTCCCGGAACAGACGATCCCGCAGATGCCGGGAGGTGACAAACTTTCCTTCCCGTCCCGCAAAGGGGCTGTCGTTGACCGAGAAGGTCATCTCCACCGTGGGCTCGCTGATCTTGACAAAGGGAATCGGCTCCACACAGTCCACCGCGGTGAGGGTCTCGCCGATGGTTACATTCTCGATACCGGAGATACAAACGATATCTCCCATCTTTGCCTCGGTGGCCGGGACACGTTTAAGCCCCTCAATCTGGTAAATGTTGACCGCCTTGCCCTTATAACGGGTATCGGGATTATGATAATCGCAGATCATTACCTCCTGGTTTTGGGAGATGGTGCCCCGCTCAATCCGTCCAATGGCAATTCTGCCTACATAATCGTTGTAGTCGATGGAGGAAACCAGCATCTGGAAAGGTCCGTCTGCCTCTCCCTCCGGCGCAGGGATGTGTTTGAGGATGGTGTCAAACAGCGGCTTCAGGTCCGAGGTCTGATGGTAGGGATCAAAGGAGGCGGTGCCATCCCGCCCGGAACAGTAGACAAAGGGGCTGTCCAGCTGCTCGTCGGTGGCGTTGAGCTCCATAAACAGCTCCAACACCTCGTCCTCAATCTCCGCCGGCCGGGCGTCGGGGCGATCCACCTTGTTGACCACCACAATCACCTTATGTCCCAGTTCCAACGATTTTTGCAGCACAAAACGGGTCTGCGGCATCGGCCCCTCAAAGGCATCCACCAACAGTACCACGCCGTTGACCATCTTTAAGACACGTTCTACCTCGCCGCCGAAATCAGCGTGTCCGGGCGTATCCACAATGTTGATCTTAACGCCGTTATAGTAAGCCGCGGTATTTTTGGCCAGAATGGTAATACCCCGCTCACGTTCCAACGCGTTGGAGTCCATCACCCGGTCCTCCACCACCTGGTTTTCCCGGAACGCACCGCCCTGTTTGAGCATCTCATTGACCAAAGTGGTCTTGCCGTGGTCAACGTGGGCGATAATGGCAATGTTTCTCAAATCTTCTCTAATCAAGCGTCTCTCCTCTTTCTTATCAGTCTGAAAACCTATCATAAAACAGCCGCCTCATACCGGCGGCTTGGGGAAAAAAGCAGAATCACACACCTCTATTATACCAAAAATACACCCCTTTTCGCGCCTTTCAATTCCGATAAACATTTTCTGGAATCCATATGTTTTTTTGTGTACTTTTTTCGAAATATGTTGTAAAATAAACTGAAAGGCGTTTGGGTGAAAAAATGGCATGATTCCTGCTTTTCTTCTCCCTATCTCTTCCATTTTCACCTGCAAAGGAGAGAACCGAATGCTGCGCTTCGTGAAAAAAATTTGGTACAACAAACGCATCAGGATCTGTGTGATTCTGATGTTGGTCCTGCTGTGCCTTTTGATTGTTTTTTCCTGGGGACTATATCGAAAATTGCATCGCAACCGGCTGTACCCTGTGGAACAGCTGAGTACGCCAGAGCAGCAGCTGTCTGCCATCACCCTATATTATGATTTTCTGGGAGGGATGACCAGCGGCAAGATCATCAAAACTTCCTGCTCCTTTGAAAGCCTGTATGATTTTGTCTCCTCCACCACCGAGACCATCACCTTTACCCAAACCGAGGACGACAAGCGCATCCTAACCTATCAGCAGCGCCAGCCCATTGTGTTTTGGTATTACCCCGAACCCAACTATTACGACGGTACCTTTTACTATTATAAACACAACGGAGACTGGTTTATCGATATCTTCAACCGTCATCAAAACCAGATTCAGCAGGATACCCTGGGGATTCCTGCCTCCACCACCGCCCAGTACAACATCATGCAAAGCCAGGTCTATCTGCGTCCCGACGGGGATTATCAGGCGTATCTGTACGCAACAAACCGGAAAGACCCCAACCGATATGTGCAGGTCCAGGCCATATTGGATGAAAATTTTATGTTTTCCTATCTGGAAGCGTCGGTCTACTCCCGGGAAAAGGAACGCCGTTTGGTGGAAAAATATACCATTGAATACCAGCAGGTCAATGAGATGGTAACCGTCTCCCCGCCCGACAGCCTCTCCCAGCAGGAAATGGAGTTCCTGAAAGAAGAATATTTGTCCGATCCGCTGCTGGGGGCAATGTCATAGCGCCCCCAGGCATCCCGTATGCAGAATCGTCATCCTTTTCTCACACAGATTTTACAACTTGTCTTTCTTTGTCGATTGATCCCATCGCGGGGAGGATGATATGATGAAATGGCATGGGAGGATGGGGATGTTGTTTGCATAAATAGTTCACAGTGTTAATGATTGGAAAGGAACGGTTTTATCAACCGCCCGGCAAGGAGAAAGATATGCTTACCAATCTCACACAGCAGCAGTGGCGCCTGGTGATACAGCTGGTGAGGCTGTATCGCGCCCGGCCCATTGCCAAACTCAGCGAACTTTTACAGGGAGAAGGACGGCTGCTGCTCTATCTTTTGGAACAACAGGGACAACGGGTAGCGCCGTCTACCGCCAGCCACAATCTCGGGCTGTCCCGCCCCAGAATCACCTACATTCTCAACGCTTTACGGCGAAAGGGATATGTTGATGTAAACCCCAACAAATTCGATCGCCGGAAAGTGGACATCGTCTTGACTCCCAAAGGCCGGGACTGTGCCATGCGGCACAAAAGGGAACTGGAGTATCTGTTAAACCAATTATCCCAACAGCTGGGAAATGACGAAATGGAACAGCTCATTCGGCTTTTGACCCATATCAACCAGATGATTCATCTTCTGCCAACCAATACCGAAGAGAGGAAATAAAAACGATGAACATTTTTGAAACCTTTGAGAGACAGGCGCTTCGATGGAGCCGGCGCACAGCTATGGAGTACCAACGGGAAAACGGAGAGGTAGAAGTTTTCTCTTATACACAGGTGCTTGCGCAGGCACAGCGTTATGCCCAGATTTTGCAGCGGCTTGGCATCTGTCCCGGCGACCGGGTTGCCATCCTCTCCGAAAGCTGCCCCCAGTGGAGCATCGCTTATCTGGCGGTGGAAAAACTGTGCGCCACCGCCGTACTGTTGGACGCTTCCCTTCCCCAACCGGAGCTGGCCCGACTGCTGGACTTCAGCGAGGTGCGGGCAGTATGGAGCAGCCCCACGGCGGCCAAAAAGCTGTCGGGGACATTTGAATCCCTTGTAGTTCTGGATATCACCAGCGGGGAAACGCTTTGGGGCGGGTCTGAGGTGCCGGAGACAGTCACCCCGGGAGATCCCAGTGTCTCCACCGTTCTCTTTTCCTCCGGCACCACCCGCACCGCCAGCGGCATTATGCACGGCCACGATCAGCTGATTCTTACCGCTGCTTCCACCGTAAAGGAAAACCGGCTGAACCATCGGGATCGCTATCTGGCCATCCTGCCCAACAGCCATATTTATGGGCTGATCTGCCAGCTGTTTGGCCCGCTGATGACCGGAGCTTCGGTGCGGTTTCTGGAAAGTCTCAGCGCTCCCAGTATCTTGCAGGCTTTTGCACAGTATCATCCCACCATCCTGCCCGCTGTGCCCAAGGTTTTTGAACTGCTTCACACTCAGGTGATCCGAAAAGTGGAGGCCAATCCCAAAACCCAGCGTCTGTTTGCAAAGCTGTTCCCGCTCTGTCTCAAACTGCGGCAAAAAACCGGCGTCAACCTTGGTAAACTGCTGTTTCATTCCATTCACCAGGGGTTTGGCGGCGCGCTTCGGATTTTGTGTTCCGCCGGCGCTCCTATGAAGCAGGAGACCGCCGAATTTTATATGGGGACCGGATTCCGCCTGCTGATCACCTATGGGGCAACCGAGACCAATATTCCTACCATCGGAAACCGGGGACGCAACCTGACCACCGACTCCTGCGGAAAGCCTTATCCGGGAATTGAGGTATCCCTGAGCGAGGCCGGGGAACTTCTGATCCGTTCCCCTTATATGATGATGGGATATTTTAAGGACCCTGAAGCCACCCGTGCCGCCTTTGATAAGGATGGCTGGATTCTTTCAGGAGATTTGGGCTCCATTGACCCCAAAGGCAACATCCATATCAATGGCCGCTGCAAGGAGAATATCGTCCTTTCCACCGGCAAAAAGGTTACTCCCGACGACATTGAGCGGCTTTATAACGGCCTTGCGCAGCTCAAAGAGCTGGTAATCTGTGGGGTACCGGTGGAAGGGGAAGGATACGACGCGGTACACGCCTTTGCCGTAGCGCAACCCGGAAAAAAGGCCCAGGCAATGGAAGCCCTTCGCCAAAGAAGCGCCGGGATGGCGCATCATCTACAGCTCTCCAAAATCCATCTGGTGGAGGAAATTCCCCGCACCTCCCTGCAAAAACCCAAGCGCTATCTTCTGCGCAAACTGGCCCTCGAACAACAGGAGTCCCCTTCCTCTGCCACCCCTTCCACCCCGGTGCTGGATCTCCCTTCCATGGTATCTGAAATCGTGGCAAGGATTGCCGGTGTACAACCCCAGGATCTTTCGCCTCAAACCCGATTGTTTATGGATCTGGCCATCGATTCTTTGGGAGCCATCGATCTTTCTTTGGAGTTGCAGGAAAAATGCCATGTTCAACTGGGACATCTGCTCAAAAAGGACACCACCCTGGCGCAGCTGCTGGAATGGGCTGGCAAAAAAGGGGGAGCTGCTGTCCCCTCCGACGAAGAGTCCGATTATCCCAAACAGAAAAAATGCAAGGATTATGCCCTGTTTCATATGGTACAAAAGTTGTTTGCCTGCGTCTACCATGTAAACATACAAAATCAGTCGGTGCTTCCCGAGGATAAAGGGTATATCATCTGTGCCAATCACGTCTCCAACTTTGACTACATTTATCTGACCCTGCACTTTGAGAAGGAACGGTTCCTGAAGTTCTGCTGTATGGCGAAAAAGGAGCTGATGAGCAAAAAGCCACTGTCTAAATACTTGGCCCGAATCTGTGGCATGATTCCGGTGGATCGGGGTGGAATGGTGGTAGACGCCATGGAGAATGTGCGGCAGCGGTTACAGGAGCGTTGGGGGGTGCTGATCCATCCGGAAGGTACCCGCAGTAAAAATGGTCTGATGACCCATTTCAAGAAAGGGGCAGCCATTCTGGCCATCGAAGCCGGCGTACCCATCATTCCCGCATACATAAAAGGCGGTTACGAGATTTATCCCCGATGGAGAAAACTCCCCCGGCTCATCAACTGGCAGAAACTGCGCAAATTCCGCGTTGAGGTGATTTATGGCGATCCAATCTCTCCCAAAGGCAAGACGCCGGAGGAGCTGATCGCCCTGGTGGAACAGGCGGTAAGAAGCCTCTCGCTGAAAAATACGGTAGTTTCCTGAAACTGATTTTTGGAAGAGTGTAAAGGCGCAAAAAACACACCCATAAAACAACCGGTATCTCTGGAGAAACGCCAAAGATACCGGTTGTTTTGATGATTTGACCTCTTTCCCTTGACAAAATTTTCTGAAATGGTGTGACAAGGGAGTGGGGTTATGTTATGATAAGAGTATTGCGGGCCATAGCGGAAATTGGTCACGAACGATAAGAAGGAAGGAAACACTGTTGACAAGAATACAAAAACCACATCGAGCTTGGCTGGTCCTCATCTGTATGATACTGGTACAGGGAGGAATCATTGGTGTGATGGTAAACTGCACCGGCGTATTATTTGCCGCCATCCTCAGCGATATGGGATTTCGCGCTGGGGATCTTTCGATTTATTATACCATTCGGCAGCTGCTCTGCGCTGCCACCATCGGCATCACCACCCGCCTATTTTTCCAACGCAACCCGCGCACGATATTGTTTATCACCGGAAGCTGCTGCGCCATATCCTTTTGGATGATCGCCTTTTTTAGTCAAGTTTGGCAGTGGTACATTGCTGCGGTGCTTATTGGATTTGGCATGAGCTGCACCACCGTGGTCATCCCCATCGTTTTGGGCAACTGGTTTCATCGCTTTAAAGGTACCGTCATCGGCCTTACCATGGCGGCTTCCGGCATTGCAGGAGCTCTATACAGTCCCATTTCTTCTGAAATCATTGAACGTTTCGGCTGGCGTCAGGCTTCGGTGATCACCGGTGTAATCGGATTTGTGATGATTGCTGTGGGAAGCCTGCTGTTCGATCTTACCCCGGAAAAGCTGGGCCTTACTCCTTATGGACAGACCTCCGAAACGGAACATGGACAAGAAATCGTGGCCATCCAGCAAAAAGCCGTTCCTTCCTGGATTTTTCCTGTAGCGCTGTTTGCACTGCTCAGCGTCAACTCCTACACCCAGGTCAACAACCAGATTCCCACCTTTGCCCAGGCCGCGGGATACTCCCTGAGCGTTGGCGCCATCCTCACCAGCTGCTCTATGGTGGGAAACATCTCCGGAAAATTGCTCACAGGGATGATGACCGACCGCATCGGCGTCTATCGCTCCATCCAGGTGATTCTCTGTCTGGTACTGGCTTCCCAACTGCTTTTCCTTTTTGGAACCCATTGGGTCATCCTGTTGCAGATCGCCTCTCTCTTATATGGACTGGTGTACTCTCTGGGCACAACCGTACCGGCACTGCTGTTTTATGATCTATACGGGCGGGAACGGTATAAGGGAAAGGTTCAAATCTCCCAATCCGCCAACTATTTTGTGCTGTCGGCCACCAGCTTCATCTTCCCGTATATCTATGATCTCACCGGAAGCTTTTCTCCGGTATTTGCAGCCGGCGCAGGGATCTGCGCAGTCTCCCTTCTCATCATAGAGGGGATGCAGCGGTATGTCAAATCCAATACATTGTCCGCACAGTAACAGAAAAAACAGACACGCTCAAGGATTGCATCCCTGACGTGTCTGTTTTTTCATAGTATTTGTGACACCTTTCAACAAAAGAGCCATCATCATTATTCTATCTCAACACATTCTGACAAATCACTTTTCGGCGATACTTCGGTACAAATACCACATGGTATTCGCACCGGTAACTGGAGTGCGCCGTATGCTTTACCTCGTTTTTCATTTGCGTAAAACCTCCTTGCTTTTTCGTGATGCGGTCGCCAAACCATCTTGATTGTAGCATGGAGGTTTTATTTGCCAAGGCTTTTTTATTTACCCCTGGTAAAACCAGGGGGTTTGTTAAGTCTAAAGGCAATAAAAAAGAAGCAGTATGGCTTTCGCCATACTGCTTTATTTATGCTGGCATTACCAATTTTTCCAGGCAGTCACCCACCAAGTATCGTAGGCGCAAGCGAGCTTAACTTCTGTGTTCGGTATGGGAACAGGTGGGACCTCGCTGCAATCAACACCAGCTGTTTATGTTGGCATCACTTATCTTCCCAGGCAGTCGCCCGCCAAGTATTGTCAGCGCAGATGAGCTTAACTTCTGTGTTCGGTATGGGAACAGGTG